>DAOWOO010000031.1 GCA_030642025.1 Candidatus Zixiibacteriota bacterium
GAATTTTCTGAATTTCATAACGACTCCTGATAAGTATTTTATTTCTTTACTTTTCAATTTTGAATAGCGAACCAATCCTTACTGTTAGTATCGGCCGGAAAGTGCATTTGATTTAGCCATAAAAAAACCCGCCCGAGGGCGGGTTATTTGTTGTCTGGCAATTGGTTACGGTGTAGCATCGGCGAAGTCGTCATCAACGATTGTCGGGGTGACGAAAATCACCAGATCACGGCTTTCCGTCTTCTTCTGAGTATATTTAAACAGCGCGCCGATAATCGGGATATCCTTAAGTATCGGGATACCTATTTCCGACTCGACTTCATCTTGGGTCGTCAGACCTCCGATTACCGCTGTCTGGCCGTTGTTAACAACCACGTTGGTCTCGGCGTTACTGGTGTTGATAATAATGCCGACCGGGTCCGGCTGTAGCGTGGACCGTTCCGGTCTCAGGTGCATTAGAATTCTATTTTCGGCGGTAATATGAGGTGTTACTCTCAAGATAGTTCCGACATCCTCAAATTTGATGGTGGTGTTGCCCGATTCGTCATACTGTTTTATCGGAATCCGCTGACCCATCTGGATCCTGGCTTCCATATTGTCGACCGTTGTAATCTCCGGATGAGCGATAATCTTGCCCCGGCCGTCACTAATCATGGCGGCGATAGTGGCGTTCAGATCCCATCCACGCTGCACCAAACCGATATTGTACTTGATAAATTGATCACTGACCCGATTGCCGATCTGGGTGCCGGTCTGGGAAATGGAACGGGAAGGGTTCGGCTCATAGGCGCCGGAGGCCGACCAGTCAATACCAAGTTCGATATTGTTATTGGATGATATTTCCAGTATCTGGGTCGATATTTTAATCTGGCGGGCCGGTCGATCAAGTTCATTGATAAATTCGACGACACGGGCAATATTCTCGGGCACTTCCTGCAGAATAAGCGAATTGGTCCTTTTATCGGCGTCAACCTTGCCGCGGTCAGTCAGCAGCGACTCGACCGAAGATTTGATCTCATCCGCAGCGGTATTGGCCAGCCGTACGATTTTCACTTCCAGAGAGGCCAGACTTATCCGCTCATTATTGTGTCTTTCTATTGATGTTAATTCCTGCCGGTATTCCTCGGCGAGGAGTATTCGTATAAACCCTTCATCGTCAAAGACAACCGCCAATCCGTAGGTACTTCCAACAATTTTAAGCGCCTGGTCCCAGGCGATATTCCGCAGATTGATAGTTACCGTGCCTTGGACATTGGGCGCCACAACCACATTGACCTGACCGTAGTCGGCCAGGAACCTGATGACGGAACGAATATCGGCGGCTTGAAAAGTCAGATTTTCAATGGGCACACTCGGATCTTTGGTCTTGGCCGGCTGCTGAGCAAATGTGCCTGCGGTCGTGCCGATCAATACTATAAGTATTAATAAAAGTCTGAGATATCGATTTTTCTTTTTATCTTTCATGTAAAAACCTGCCTTTCCTTATCATTCGCCAAGTTCAAGCGCAACAGTTCGATTCCAGCCGTACTCAAACAGCTTGAAATACGCTTTTTGGGAATCTATACGTGAGACATAACCTTTTTTGACTTTATCACCCTGCTTGAGAATATAGCCATAACCGTCAATATCTTCAAGAAGGGCCCGATTCTTGCCGCCTGACGATTCCAAGACACCAACCAGGCGAAGAGTTTCCACGTTGGCAATTTTCTTGTGCGACGGGCCATCGGTCTGCCGGGTTTCATCAATCAGAGTGGCAAACGGGTCGCGGGCAATGCCGGGTTTATACTTGATGACCATGCGGGTGGGAAACTGGGCTACAATAGTCCCTTTCAGTTTGGCCGGCATTGAGGGTGTACGGCGGAAACGAGAGGTTGGTTTCAGATCGGTATCTTTTTTTGCAACAACCGCTTTTTGCGATTCATCCTTTTTGGCTGTCACGGTCTCTTTAAAATTAGTATTTATGGCGACAGTCGATTTTTTCTTCTTAAACGGCTTTTCCTTTTTCTTTTTGGACTCTTCGTTGGTCGGTACCGGAGCCTTCTTTTTCAGGTTCGGCTCCGCCGGTTCGGTATTTTCGACGGCCGAATCCGGAGTTCCCGCTTTCGGCGCGGTATCTGTCTTTGGCTTGCTTATGACGGCCGGATCGGTATGTTTTTCCACTTTTACCGCAGGCGGCGCAGATTGCTGAATCTTGCTCTTGGCAGGGCTGTCATCGGAAACAGCCAGTTCCTGAGTCGATTTTGGTTTTGATACCGTGGCCGACTTTTCCTTCGACGGCGATTGGGAAACCATTTTAGTGCCAGGGACCGTCCCGGTAACAACTATCGGCCGGGACATCTCTTCATCTATTAAAGAGGAACGTTTCGGTGAATAATATGTCGCCATCTTCGGTTGCATTACGGATGTTACGATAGGTATTGTCTTCTCAGACGCCGGTTTGGTCGAAGCGGTTACAATTGATTTCTTTTCAGGCTCGGCAGAACCGTTTACTATATTCTGTTCAACGGCTTTCTTTACCGGCTTCGATGCCACAGCTTTACCTGATGTTACATTTCTCTTTTCGATATTGGCCGAACTTTTCCACTCGGCGAAATCACCGGTGGATTTATCTGGTATGAACACGAAAACGCTTTTGCCTTTTTTCTCAATACGATAAATCGACTCCTCGTTCAGATCGAGCACCACCCGGACAACCTTTTCCGGATTTACCGAAAACTGACTGGTGCGGATGGAGGCAACAATCGAGACGGGCAAATTGTTGAAATTCTTGCGGCCCAACTGATGCACGGCCGGGAACAGATCGACAATAATGCGATACGGCTTGCCGTTTTGGGCAATCTCTGTCTGGTGAGCAAACTGGAACGATTGGTCAACATCAATTTTAAGAACCGTTTCGCCGCCGTAATGATTGAGCGTCAATCTCTCCACGCCGGTATCCGCCAGAATGGGAACGGCGCCAAGACATATTACGGCAATTGTAATTATCAGCAATTTTATTTTCATAACCCCGTCCACCTCCTATATTACCAGTTCCTGCAGTCTCTCATCAGCTTTTACAAAATAAGTCGAGAGAACAAAATCCGCCGTCAGGGTCGGCTTGGTGCCGTATCCTGTGGAGACTTCTCCCTCAGGATTGGCGGAACCAACTTTGGCGGCCGAGGTTGTGGATATGTCAAGTTCCGAGATATTGGCGATAAATGGAAAATTGGCCACATATCCGATAAATTTCCCGAAATCATGATAGGTGCCGGTCATTCGGATTTTAAAACCTGCCACATTATAGAAGCTTTCCGGCATGATTTCCTCAGGCTCGATACTGATTATCCGGGTTCCTGTTAATGATGATGCGGTATGGAGCTGAACCAGGAATGAGGGAATCTGTTTTACCTCCGGCAGCAACTGTTCAATTTCCTGGTATCTGTCCAGCAACTCCTCATATTCAATCTTGAGCGCATCAAGGGACTTGGACTTCATTTCAACATTTTTCAGATTGGTGATCATGGCCGAATACTCGCCTGACATATTAGCCAACTGGTTATCGTACTTGGTATAAAGTCTCGTGTACCAGAAATACGTCACCACCAGGAAAGCAATAACGCCCAGCGCAATTTTTTGTACCTTGGGGTCTTTGAAATCCATGGTGCCTCTCACTAATTTATGGAAGCATCAGCCGTGCCCGATGCATTCACGGCCAGTTTTTCCAGTTCCTCGTCGGAAAGGAAATGCACATTACAGCTCATTTGGAAATTGTATGCTTTCTGCTTGCCGAATATGACTTCCTCTGTTTTTTCAAGGTCGACTTCATCGAAATAGTCAGACCTCATCATCTTTATCATAAACGAAGCCAGAGCGTTAAGGGTAAAAGTGAATCCCTCAAGCTTGGTTCGTTTTACGGTTGGAATTGACTGTATAGAGACCTGAGCGGCGGCAGAATCGTTTACCGAAGCCTGAATGGGCGGCTCCGCGATTTCTGAGAATTTCGACAGCCAGACAAAATCCGGGACATTTCGCGAAACATCCCCCAGGATGTGTACCCAGGCGCTGCGGTGACGATCAAGCCGTTCCACGGCGTCCATGCGAGCGGTTATCTTGGTCTTGATTTCAGTCAGGGCGTCAACCAGCTGGATATCTTTCTGCAGTTGGATTGCCCGGGCCCGGGCGATTTCCATCTGCCCTTTAAGCTCGCTGATCTGGTGTCTCTGGTACAGGGAGACGGCGCCCAGCATAAGGATAATACCGGCAGCGGCAACAACGGCATACATACCATGTTTGCCGATAGATAATCCACCCGATCGTTTTTTATACTTCTTTGGCAACAGGTTTATTTCAATCATTGTCGTCATGACACTACCTCGTCTTCCTCATTGCCAAACCAATCGGGACGGTTAACAGTGGTGCGATTTTCTCCGGTTCCAGGTACTGGAACATCTCCGGGTCGTAGTCTATGTTTCGAAGCGGATTCATAATCTCCAGCGGGATATTCAATTTGGACTGCAGGAATTCCGGCAGGTAGGGACACAGCGCTCCGCCGCCACAAAGCACCATCCAGTCGACTTTGTCAACCTTGGCCTGGGTTTTGAAATACGAAAAGGCCAACTCCATCCCGGAGACAAGCTCCTCGGTCGCCGCAATTACGGTGGCTTTGAGCATATCCTGATCGATGGAGTCCTTCATCTCCCCCTTGATTGCCTTGGTGGCCAGTTCGGTATTTAATCGGAACTCTTTCTGAATGGCATTGTAAATTTCGCGCGTGCCGACGGAAATATCGCGAGTCGAATGATAGTATCCCTCATGCAGATATAACACATTGGTAACATCATAACCGATATTGACCAGCGCTGTGCTTCTCTCCGGATCAATGTCATAATTATTGGCGTATGCATTCAACGTGGCAAAGGCGTCAACATCGACTACAACCGGATGCAATCCCGAATCCAGGATAAGGTCGATGAATGAATTGAGAAATTCATTACGCGCGGCAACCAGGAGAATCTCCTGTTTCTTGGTCTCCTCGTCGGCGCGAATAACATGATGATGCATGGTGACATCTTCGACATCAAACGGCGAGCGCTGTTCGGCTTCAAACAGAATCGCCTGTTCCGCCTCTGAACCGGATTTCTTGTCAATTGTAAACTTGTCGGTAATAACACCGTAACCCGAAATTGATACCACCACATTCTTGATTTTTGGATCGACCTGGTCGATCAGGGACTGAATGTTAAAAATAACCGCTTCACGGTCTCTGACCTCATCGGCGATTATTGCCTCATTCGGCAATTCCCGTATGGCCATAGCGCCAACCGAGTAACCGCTCTTGGTCCAATCCAGTTTTACCAGCTTGATTGAGTTGGCCCCGATATCAAGCCCGACACTGCTTTTATTCCTTTTGGTTAGTAACATCTGGCGTCTCTTTGGCTAAGGCTATCCTCTTAATCTTATTACCTTATCGACATTTATTATGTAAAATTCACTCCAGCCCTTCATTACGGCCGTTTTTATGTATACTTTATACATATTGCAATAATTGCACACTCTCCTTAAGAGTGTCGGTCAATAATCTCAACTTTTTAGCACCGGTATAGCTTTTTCCCAATAAAAAAGCCCCCATCATCATGATTGGGGGCTTTCACCGGAGGATGAGAAAGAGGGAGTTTTGGATCACCCGGCCGGGTTATCAATACTAATCGTAACAGCTTTCATAGTGATCCAGGGAAACGATTTTGGTTCTGCCGGTGGAAGCGAGGACGCTAATAGAGCTTTCGCTGATTTCGGACGGCAAAGTGCGCTTGAGGCTGATATTACCGGTACTTGAGGCCGAACCATTGGGCCTGAATATCACCGTTGAACTGGGAAATGAAGCGGAGCTACAGCTGTATTCAGCCGATAATGAATCCGCCGTAATAACTGAATCTGCTCCGGCATCATATTGATAACTTCCCGGATTGGCATCGTCGCGAAACATCGTAACCGTGCCGCTATTAAAATCAAAGGTCACCCCATAAGGAATTTTCTCTGAAATAGCATTGGATCGGGCGGTCCGAAGCATAGAAACCACATTCTTAGACTGGCTTCGAAATTTAATCCTTTCGATGCCTTTCTGGAAATGTGGGGCGGCCATGGCGGCCACAATACCGACGATCACTACGGTAGTCATTAACTCTATTAGGGTTATCCCGCGTTTGGACTTCAGTATAGTTCTCATAAGATTTCTGCCATAAAAAGGTTTATATTTTCTGTCCCAATAGTTCGCATATGGAGTGCCGCATTGAAACAAAGTTCATTCGGTCCGGCTGTTTTGTCGTATTACCTTTGATTTCAATTAGTTACAAAAAACAGCCGGGACTCTCCGGGAGACCTGGAAACAACCGGGAGCCCGGCGGTGTTTCATTTATATAGGATTTAGCCCATATTCATGGATTCAACCCTATTGGAGTTGACAAAAACTGAAGATAATGTAAATTATATATTGAAAACAGCTTACCCTTTTACCAGCCACCGCCGAGAAAGGGATTATTATGAATAGAATTAAAATCAGCATACTGATCATATTACTTTTCGGCCTTTCCAATTCGCTCTACTCTGCGGATACACCTGCCATTCAGGCTGTTACGGCCAATCCGGTTGTGCTTGAACAACCGGAAACAGTTATTACCGAACGCGCCTTGATCTATCTGACCGGACAGAAAACAGAAAAAGTCAAAATCTGGGTCTTCTTCACGGACAAGGGCATTTATTCCAAATCCGATTTTGACCGCGCTTCCTTATATATAGATCTGAATGAACATGCCATTATTCGCAGGGCAAAGGCTGGTATTGATGAAATTGTATTTGACGACCTGCCGGTTAGACAGGAATATGTTGATATTATAAAAGAACTGGGGGGCGATCATAGACGCTCATCAAAATGGCTTAACGCCGCCAGCTTTGAAATTTCCGCAGATCTTATAGATGAAATTGCCGCTCTTGATTTTGTTTACAATATCCGCCCGCTTGGACGCTATAAAAGAATCAGTATGCCGGAGGATGGTCCCGAGTCAATATTTCCCGGCTTTGAAAAATTGCCTGCCGATGTCTTGAATTACGGCCCATCATATGACCAGATTTCCCAGATCAACGTACATCTCATGCACGAATCGGGCTATAACGGCCAGGGAGTTATTGTCGGCATGTTCGACACCGGTTTCAGAAAATCGCATATTAATTTTGTCGACATTATTAATGAGGGTCGGCTTCTGGCTGAATATGACTTTATTAATAATGATGATAATGTCCAGAACGAATCCGGCGATGTCTCCAGCCAGCATGATCATGGTACCAAAACCTGGTCGGCACTGGGTGGCTTTACCCAGGGTCAGCTCATCGGGCCGGCCTATGGAGCCTCATTCCTGCTCGCCAAGACTGAGGATATGACCGGAGAATACACTGGCGAAGAGGACAACTGGCAGGCAGCCATGGAATGGGCCGATTCACTGGGCGTTGATGTGATTTCATCATCTTTGGGATATTACGAATGGTACGATTATTCCGACATGGACGGACAGACGGCCACCATTACCATCGCGGCCAATATCGCCACTTCGCTGGGGATACTCGTCTGCAATGCTATGGGTAACCGGGGTTATCTTGGATCCGGCTCTCTCGATGCTCCCGCCGACGCTTTCGACATTTTATCGTGCGGAGCGGTCGACGGTTCCGGAATCATTGCCAGCTTTTCCGCGCTCGGCCCAACCTTCGATGGCCGGACAAAGCCAGAAGTCTGTGCCCGGGGAGTCACCTGCCGCATAGCTAAAGGAACCGGCGACCTGATTTTCACCACAGGAAGCGGGACATCATTTTCAACTCCGCTGGTGGCCGGAGCGGCGGCACTTCTGATGTCGGCTCTTCCCGATTACACTCCTCAGCAGATAAGAAAAGCCCTGATGATGACCGCCAACCAGGTTGACACCCCGGATAATACCTACGGCTGGGGAATTATTAATGCCCTGGACGCCTTTACCTGGGGCGTAAATTTCTATGCCGACACCACCTGGGCATATGAAAATATCGAAGTGCACTTTTTCGATAGTTCAAGTATTCCGATGACCGGCCACAAATGGTATTTTGGCGACGGCGATTCCGCCGTCACGGCAAATACCACCCATGAATATACTATGCCCGGAGCCTATGACGTTACTCTGATAATAGAAACCGGCGAAGGAACCTATACCCGCACAAAAAAGAGCTATATAGCGGTCATTGCCGATACCCTGAGCCTTGTATCCGATTCCGGTTATGCCGGGAATACGACGGTTATGTCGATTGATCTGAGTAACTCCCAGGAACTTAATGAAATCATAGTGCCGGTTTCGTACGGTTCTTACCCCGTGGTCTCGCTCGATTCGGTGACCAGCGGTAATCGTACCGCGGCATTCGAATCAATTGAAGAACTGTATCGGGACGATGCGACGCGTGAACTTCTTTTCAAACTAACGGGTAGTGACGAATCACCATTGTCGTTCGGGACAGGAGAGATTGCCCGGCTGTACTTCACCCTGGATTCCTTTGCTCTTTCAGGTGAAAGCGCTTTTGTCGATACGGCGGTGATTAACGATCAGGAAGTACTTTTGTCCAATGATAAAATCTCTTACAGTCCGGTAGTACATTCCGGAAATCTAACAGTCAACACGGTTGCCAGAGGCGATGCCAACGATGACGGGACGCTCAATCTGACCGACATACTGATTCTGATCTCCTATGTGTACCTGGATGGTCCCCCCCCGGTATCGCTGGAAAGTGGTGATATCGTTGTTGACCTTGTAATCAATCTTGTAGATATTATCGAACTAATTGATATTATATACAGGTAAACCGATAATTGCATTCCGGCTACTCCGGACGGCCGGACAATAGAGATAAATAATAGGTGGCGTTTAGTCGCCGCACTTGATGCCTGTTGCCGGGTGCGGCGACCCGGCAGCACCAGTATGAGGGCGGCAGATATCTAGTTGTATTGTGTCAAGACATATGCTGCAAATTGTATCATAACATCCTTTACACATTAGGTTAGCGAAACAGGTAACATAAGGGATACGGATCTGCCCCTTCATCCGAATAATCTCGAAGAATACCTGGGAGAATCAGCTTAGATGTCGGCGCCTTCCATTATAAGGAGATCGCTTTTCATTTTCAAGCC
>DAOWOO010000105.1 GCA_030642025.1 Candidatus Zixiibacteriota bacterium
CTCGGAGTTGCACAATATCGGCTGGGATGATTACCTGATGCGTGACGGCATCGTGGCTGTGGAATGGGGCGAAAGAGCCGGTGAGTTTTTACCGCACAATTATATTACTGTAATCATAGATATTACCGGCGAAAACAGCCGTGATTTGGAAATAACATTCGGGTAGGTATATGACAACGCCGCTGCCGTTTATATTGGCCATCGACAGTTCGACCTCAGTATTAAGAGTAGGGCTTTCTCTCGAAGACGGTCGAATTGTCTCCCGTGAAAACAATGACCGCTTCAGTCATGCCGAGTTTATTTTCCCGTTGATAGAGGGCGTCTTAGATGAAGGCAATATATGCCGGGCGCAGATAAATGCGATAGCCGTGTCCACCGGGCCGGGATCGTTTACGGGGCTTCGGGTCGGCATGTCTGCGGCCAAGGCGCTGGCCTCGGCGTTAAATGTGCCCCTTGTCGGCATCTCCACTTTTGCCGCTCTGGCTGAGCCGCTTTTCTCAGAGTATGGCCCGACCGGTATCCTGATACCGTCGCGGCGCGGAGAATTTTACCTGGGCGATATAGTTTCAACTGACTTTGATAATGAGAGTATTACCGTTGTCAGCACTACCGCTTTGTCCTCCGTATGCAGCCTGAGGCACTTATTTGGGGTTGACTGCGAACTTTCGGCCGATAATTTCCCCGGTTATATCATTATCACCGCGAACCAATTTTCGCCCGGCATAGAGGGATTCATCATGTCCGCTTCGGAAAAACTTCCCGGCAAGGGCGATAATATCGATACTTTGGAACCGCTGTATGTTCAGCAGTTTCAGGCGGGCGGGAAAAAATGAAGAGCATGAAAAAAGATATTACCGGGCCGCCGAATCTTGTTATAAGGCCGATGACCGTATCCGATATTGACCGGGTGGTTCTTCTGGAGCAACAACTTTTTACCGATCCCTGGCCGAAGTTGGCCTTTGAACAGGATGCTGATTCTGAAAACATTGGTTTTCTGATCGCCGAAATCGACGGTGCGATATGCGGTTATGCCGGCTATATGTTATTTCTTGGAGGAGCCCATCTGATCAATATTGCCGTGGCTTCCGAATACAGGGGAAAATCTATTGCTAAAATATTATTAAACCATATCTTGGAAATCGCTAAAACGGCAGGTTGTGTAAATATTTTTCTGGATGTGAGGCCAAGCAATGAGGCCGCCATCGGTTTATACAGAAAGTATGGCTTTTATGAATTATTCAAGCGTCCCAATTATTATTATTCACCGGTGGAGGACGCCTTGGTTATGGTAAAAAATCTTTAAAGTGATTAGTATGTGCCAATGGACTGGTTCAAAAGAAATAAGGCCGGACTGGCCAAGACAGAAAAAAAAGATATTCCCGATGGTCTCTGGACCAAGTGCCCTGAATGCAGCGAAATAATCTATACAAAACAACTGGAAGAAAACCGCTGGATTTGCCCGGTCTGTAAATATCATTTCCGCATCTCCAGCCGGAAATATATTGACATAATCCTGGATAACGGTCAGTTGGAAGAGTTCGACAGCGATCTGGAGTCAAAAGATCCTTTAAAATTCAAGGATTCCAAGAAATATCCGGATCGAGTCAAGGCGGCTCAGGCCAAATCTTCCTTAAAAAACGGGGTTATTTCCGGAATTGGGAAGATTGACAACCACGACGTCTCGTTTGCCATAATGGATTTCAGCTTTATCGGCGGATCCATGGGTTCGGTGGTCGGCGAAAAGATAGCCCGGGCTATTGAGAGAGCCATCGACCGCCGGATTCCATTGATTATTGTCTCCTGTTCCGGGGGAGCACGGATGCAGGAAGGAATTTTGTCGCTGATGCAGATGGCCAAAACCTCAGCTCTTCTGGCTATTCTGGCGGAGAAAAAAATACCGTATATTTCTGTTTTAACTAATCCCACTACCGCTGGTGTAATGGCCAGTTATGCCTCGCTGGGCGATGTCATTATAGCCGAACCAAAAGCGCTTCTGGGCTTTGCCGGACCGCGTGTCATTCAGCAGACTATCGGCCAGGACCTGCCCGAAGGATTCCAGTCATCGGAATTTTTCCTCGAAAAGGGATTTCTGGATAAAATCGTCGAGCGTAACGACCTCCGAAAAACAGTTGCACTCTTATTAAAATATTTCCGGTAGTTGCTGCCATGCCGAATTCGATTGGCAATTACAGGGCGGCGCTTGATTTTATTCTTGCCCGCGAGCATTTCGGCATTAAACTCGGTCTGGATAATATCAGCCGTTTTCTGGATGCCATCGGAAGACCGCATGACAGGTTTCCAGCCATACATCTGGCCGGTACCAATGGCAAAGGTTCGACGGCGGCCTATATTGATTCTATCATGCGTCAGGCCGGATACAAAGTCGGGATATTCACCTCGCCTCACCTGGTTGATTTTCGCGAACGGATTCGGGTCAACGGGAAAAGAATTTCTGCGCAGTACATAACCGATTTCATAAGAAAATACCGGGGCATAATTGTCAGGCACAAGATAACTTTCTTTGAGGTCTGCACGGCTCTGGCCTTCTGCCATTTCGCTGATAGGAAAGTCGATCTGGCCGTGGTTGAATTCGGGCTGGGCGGGCGGCTGGACGCCACCAACACGCTCGTGCCGCTGCTGTCGATTATAACGGATATATCATTCGATCATACCAATATCCTCGGTGAAACCATAAAAAAAATCACCTATGAGAAAGCAGGGATTATTAAAAAGGGAATACCTGTACTAACGGGTATCCTGCCGTTGGGCGCTCGGAATGAAGTGGCCCGGGTCTGTTGTAAAAGAAAATCGCCCCTGTTACGGCTTATGCCAAAAAACTTCATCATGAACGGCCGACCGTTCGGCTTTGAATATGAAGGCAATTTATTGTCTGTAAGAAATCTACAATCGTCACTGCCGGGCGATCATCAGGTAAAAAACGCCGCACTGGCTGTCCGGTCAACGGAGTGCCTGATGGAAAGCGGTTTCAAAATTACCCGACTGGATATTATCAATGGATTAAAAAAGACCGACTGGCCGGGAAGATTTGAAATACTTAAATTCAGAGGCAAGCCGACGGTGATTCTCGATGTCGGTCATAACCCGGCGGGGGTGAAGGCAACTGTTACCTGTTTTCGAAAAATGTTTCCCGGTCGAAAGGCTGACCTTGTAATCGGCTTTGTCAGGTTCAAGTCGCTTGCGGAAATAGTCGGAACTCTTCAAAGAATTGCCCGTCGCGTTGAAATTGCTCGTCTGGATACATACCGCACCACCGAACCGTCGGAGATTGCGCGTCATTTTTCAAGAGGAATTCCGGTGGTAACCTCCAATTCGCTGGTTGAATCCGCCCGACGACTGATACATTCGGCGCGAAATGACGATATAGTGATTATCTGCGGTTCGCATTATGCCGTGGGAGAATTTCTGGCAGGTAAGAAGAAGATTTTATGACGCAAAAAAAAACACGGCGCCCGACGCAAAAGGAAACGATCAAAAAACTCGAACGCCAGGCCGACCAGCGCCTGGCTGAACTGACCGAATCCAACCGCCGGCTGAAACGCAAGATATTCGATCTATATACGATATTCGAGCTGAGCCGTAATTTTAATGCCGTCTTAAATTTCGAAACACTACTCGATTCGTTCGTGCTGACCTCTCTTGGTCAAATGGGTGCGGCCAAGGCGGCATTATATCTTCCGCCGGAAATGGGTCATAATGATTTTCACCTGGTCCGCTCCAAGGGCCCGTCTCCGTTCCCCAAAGATGATATAGTCATTGATCCGAAAACTGATTTCGGTTCGCATATAACCGCACTTAATCGACCGGTGGAACTAAAGGAAATCGGAAAAAGCCTGGCTCCCCGGGTTTATAAAGCGATGTGCCGATGCTTTCCCAGCGGATTGATTGTGCCGATGGTTTTCCAGGCGACTCTTCGGGGTATTTTGATTATTGCCGGCAAGGAGTCGGGGCAGAAGTACCAGCCCGATGATGTCGAGTTCCTGTCGATACTGGCCAGCCAGACATCGGTCTCGATTGAAAATGCACGCCTTTACGAATCTGAAAAAGATGCTCTGGAAAAGCTTAAAAGTACACAGAAACTTCTGGTACAGTCGGAGCGCCAGGCCGCTCTGGGTGAATTATCGGCCAAAATTGCTCATGAGGTAAATAATCCCCTGGGCATAATCAAAAACTACCTGCATCTGGCATCACGGCACACCGAGGGAGACCAAAAGGCCAAAGAATATGTCGAAATAATCCGACAGGAAATTGATCGGATTGCCAAGATTGTCCAGCAGCTTCTCGATTTCCAGCGTCAGCGGATTATTGAATTTGTCGATATTGACCCTGAGAAACTGGTAAGAGATGTCCTTTCTCTTATGTCTCGTCAATTTGAGGAGTCCGGCATAACAGCCCGGCTAAAAATCAAAAAAAAGCCTCCGGTTATTGCGGCGTGGCCTGACGGGTTGAAACAGGTTCTGTTAAACATCCTGATAAATGCCAAAGATGCCATTAAGACCGATGGCGAAATTGACATCACTATTACCACATCCGATCATACCATTACTTTCAGAATTGAAGATACCGGTCCCGGAATTGAACCGAAAAACATATCGCACATTTTCGAGCCGTTTTTTACTACTAAAGAAGGCGGCGGAACCGGTCTGGGACTCTCGGTTTGCTACGGCGTGATAAAAAACCATGGCGGAGTTATCGCATTTGAAAATACCGAACGAGGCGGTTGTTTTGAGATTGAATTGCCAATAGAACAAGAAGGGATAGAATATGAGTGGGGAATCTGAACATATCCTGATTGTCGATGATGAAGAACGGATGTGCCGTTCGCTTGAGGAGCTTTTCAGCGCCGATGGCTATCGCGTCACTGCCTGTCAGTCCGGTAAAGAAGCTATTGAGAAGATCAAAACCGAATCCATATCACTGGTCGTTTCCGATATCAAAATGCCGGAAGTAACCGGATTGGATATCCTGAAAGCGACTCAGGAGATTGACCCGCGAATAGTGGTTATTCTAATGACCGGTTATGCCTCGCTTGAATCTGCTCTTGATGCCATACAAAACGGCGCCTTTGCATATTTGCTCAAGCCGGTAGAATTCTCTCAGCTTGAAATTTGGGTGGAAAGAGGCCTCGAAAAACGCCAGGCCGCTCTGGCACGATTAGAACTTCTGAAGGAGCTGCAAACCGCCAATATTAATCTGAACAGCCGTCTTGAAGAGATCAATGCGCTGTATGAGGCGGGGAAATCGCTCGGATCAACTCATGATCTGCAGGAACTCCTGGATAAAATAATCTCACTGGCCTCCGGAGTCACCAAGGCGGAAATCGGCTCGCTTATGCTGATAGACCGGACCGGAGAATCTCTCACAATTGAAGCCAGTATCGGTCTGGATAAAAAAATAGCCGAATCGGTCAGACTGCCGATGGGATCATCAATCGCCGGTTACGTTGCTCAGACCGGCGAGGAACTAATTGTGGCTGATGTGGAAAAAGATGAACGCTTTGGTCGTATCAACCGCGAAAGATACAGTTCCGCCTCACTGCTTTGTGTCCCGCTGAAAGTCACTAACCGGATTCTCGGCGTAATCAATATGGCAAATAAGAAAGGCGGCGCCGGGTTCGATGATCATGACCTGAAACTCCTGACAACTTTTGCCTCACAGGCGGCCGTGGCCATTGACGATACCCGGCAATTCGAGGAAAACCGTCAGAAATTGAAAGAGTTCTCAATACTTTTTGAACTGTCTCGTGAACTATCCCGGGTCGGATCGATTTCAGCTATGCGCAATGCCGTCCTGGAAAATCTAAAA
>DAOWOO010000120.1 GCA_030642025.1 Candidatus Zixiibacteriota bacterium
ATGCAGGCTGATACCCCTGTGGTCTGCTCGAATATCGGTGATATGCCGCTATTTATTGATAAGTTCAGGGTCGGGCGCTGTTTCCCGGCCGGCGATTGTACCAAGCTGGCCGAATCTTTGAAACTAATGGCAAGGGAACATGACTGTTTTCGGAAGAATTGCCGGACAGTTCTCGAGGAATTGGATATTGCCAACTCGGCCGGGATTATAAAACGCTGGCTGGATTCGCACGAGAATATCACTGATTCGGTTAATAAGACCAATGCTTACATCTGAAGAAAAAAAAGTCTATTTCGACCGCTACTGGCAAAACCAGCGGCCGGAAAAAACCGACTCCCGGTCACTGGAACGCTCTGAATATGTCTGGCAGATGATGAACCGAACCGAGGGTAGTCTTCTCGATGTTGGGTGTGGACGGGGAGTGATACTTGGTTACTTTGCCGCGCACGGATTCGATGTCACCGGGATTGATATATCTCCCGATTCCGTCAGGGCCGCCGAAAAAAAAGGGTACAAAGCGGCCATAGTTGATCTGGAAACCGATAACATTGCCGGGTCATTCGATGTTATTATCTGCCTGGAAGTACTTCAGCAGGTTTATGATCCGGTGTCCGTCCTGAAAAAGCTGGCCGATGCGCTGGCCGATGACGGCGAGATGATTATCTCGCTCCCCAATGAGTTTCATATCGTCTCACGTTTGAAACTAATGCTTGGCCGGTCACATTTGGGTCACTTCGACCACTCCCATATCCGGCTGTTTTCGCCGCCGCGGAACAGAGAGCTGTTTGAAAAAGCCGGGTTGAAGATATCAGGTAAGGCGCATATTTCAATAGTACCGCCGGGATGGCGGTTTTTGTCACGTCTGTTCAGGCATCTGGCGAGTGCGTTTCCGTCGTTTTTTGCCCTGTCATCGGTATATAAAGTGGAGCGGATATGAAAGTCGACCGGCGGACCAGGATGAATGAATCGATGGGAACTTTCTCCGAAAGGTTTCCCGTGCTCTATGATGCCGACGAGCGCAAGCAAAAAGCGGACAAGGTCATTGCTGTCTGCCGCCATTTTTCACCGCGGCCGCTTGAAAAACTGGTCTGTCTCGACCTGGGAGCTTCGACCGGCATTATGACCGGGCATTTCGCGCGGCATTTCAGGGAAATCATAGCCATTGATGTTGATATCGCCGGGCTTGAATCGGCGGTAAAGTCAAACCGGCGGGATAATGTGAAGTATATCTGTACTGACGGTACTATGACCGGGCTTGATGACAATATCGCCGATGTTATAATCTGCAACCAGATTTATGAGCATGTGGATAATCAGGAAGGGCTGATGTCGGAAATATACAGGCTCCTGCGCTATGACGGGTTTTGCTATTTCGGGGCGGGGAATCGTTATGTCTTTATTGAAGGACATTACTTTTTGCCGTTTCTTTCATGGCTGCCGCATTGGCTGGCCGACCTGTATATGAAACTGGCCGGAAAAAGGGGAATCTACGACGTCAAACTGCTCTCGCTTCGAAAACTCAGGAAACTGACCCGCGATTTCTGGAGCCATGATTATACCCGATTGCTGTTTAATAACCCTGAACAATTTCATGCCGAGGATGTAATAAAACCCGGCGGAATCGCTACCCGCCTGCCCGCATGGCTGTTCAGCATGATATACCCCCTGCTTCCGGCCTGGGTCTGGGTTTTAACCAAGAAGAAATAATCTGCTTTCGGCTGAAGAAGTCATTGACTCGGCCATAGAGCGGGTTTTTATTAATACAATGAAGACGTTAATTCCATTCATTCTTGTTTTAGTATTTGCGACCGGCCTTTCGGCCCAGGGTGAACCTGATTCTGTTTATGAACGCCGGGCCGTCGAGCATTTGATGGCCCTGTTGAATCTTAAGCTGTCAGATTTTTCATTCCGTGAGGATTACACAAAAATCGACAGTTTCCGGTTACGGACAATTTCCGACCTGATGCGGAACACTTATGGTATGATCGAATTTGCCGACCGTCTGGGTGATAACTGCCGGGGCGGCGATCTTGCGGAAGCGCTGAAATTTATGTTTGATAATCTGAAAAAATCCCAACAGGTAGGCCGCGGCCGCCCGGATGAACCGTATGCCGTTCTGATAGAAACGACCGGGATGAACCTGTATTACAATACCCTTGAGTTTAACCGCCTGCTTTCGAAGGTTCATGCCTGCTTCAATGAATTGATTATCCCGGCGCAGAAGGAAACTTTTTCGGGACTGTCCGACCGGCAGATGGAATTTCTTGTAAATGAGTTCCGTGAGATTATTCTCGAGGATACCGCCGATGCCTCCCGGCCGGTCGATGAAATCGACTCGCTGGCCAAAGTGGAAGAAGAATATTTAAAAGAGTTTGTCGAATTCGGGACCGGGATAAAAAAGGACAGGCTTCTTGATGCCGGTATGATCGCCGCGGTCGAGATATTAAGTGAGATTGATATCCTTTTTGCGGAAATAGAATCCGGTGAGATAACCATCAGCCGGATACTCTCGGATACTGCGGCCATCCCGAGAAGAACCGGAATCGCTTCATATCTTGGCAAAGCTCCCGGCTGGAAAATCGGCGGGACCGGAAATGATTATCATAAGGGCGACTATTATTTCATTATCGATTTCGGCGGCGATGACCGCTATGATCTGTCGTATGATCCGTACAACCCGCATCCGGTTGTCATTATTGATCTGTCCGGCGACGATGTCTATAATGCTGTTACCGATTTTGCAATCGGGTCAGGATGTCTGTCGGTTGGACTTTTGTATGATATCGAGGGCGATGATACTTACAATGGCGGCAATTTCTCCTGCGGATCGGGCTATTTCGGATTCGGGATGCTGTATGATAAAAGCGGCTATGATACATATAGAGGCGATACCCATTGCCAGGGGGCGGCCTCCTTTGGTATCGGCCTGGTTATGGATATGGACGGCCCCGATTTATACTCGGCGGCTCTTTTTTCGCAGGGTTTCGGCCTGACCGAGGGATTCGGCATGATCGCCGATTACGGCGGCGCCGATTATTATCTTTCCGGCAATAAGTACAAGGAAAACCTCGGGCTGGCCGGTGACGATGCCCGATTCCTGTCACTGTCGCAGGGATTCGGTTACGGTCTTCGGCCTTACCTCTCCGGAGGTATCGGGGCTATCGCCGATTTCGAAGGCAACGATATCTATATCTCCGATATCTACGGTCAGGCCTCCAGTTACTGGTGGGCGCTGGGTATCCTGTACGATGAACGCGGTATGGACCGCTACCTTTCGCATCAGTATGCTCAGGGGGCCGGAATTCATATGTCACTGGGGATACTGGCCGACCAGGCCGGTGACGATTTTTATCGGGGTCACGGTCTGATGCAGGGATGTGGGCATGACTACGGCTGTGGCATGGCGCTGGATCGCGGCGGTGACGATATTTACCAGTCGCGCGGACTTTCGCAGGGAGGCGGACAGGCTAACGGCTTCGGCGTTTTGATTAACGACCGGGGCGATGATGCTTATTTCGTGATTGATACCCACAACACTCAGGGTTACGGCAATCCGCGCCGGGATTTCGGGTCAATAGGATTGTTTATTGATATGGCCGGAAAAGACCTTTACGCCGGGAACGGCAGTGACAACAGCTATTGGAAGACGCGGTCAAAATGGGGCGGGGGGATGGATTGGGAGTTCATTACGCCTGATTCGGCGGTTGTAGAGGATAATGACAGCCATGAGGAATAGATTTCATATACTCGTCTCAGTATTCGGTCTCGTTCTGATTTCGGCTTCAATTATTTCCGCATCGGAAATCGAGGATAAAGTCGATTCTCTTTTCATAATTGCCTCATCCGGCGAGATACGTTACCGCGATATGGTTCAGCCGGCGATTGATTCTATCGCGGCTATGGGCGAGGCCGCGGTTCCCCGGATGATTGAAAAGTACGACACGCAGGATGCCCGCGAGCGTCATACGGTCAGTAAAATCCTTGAGAAGATAGGCTCTCCGGCGGTGCCGTACTTACTGGAGGCGCTCTCAATCGACGACACCGAAAAGGTCAGCCGAATATGCTATACCCTCGGCAATATCAAAGATTCGTCGGCGGTCGAGGGCATCATTGGCGTCTGCGACAATGACGACTGGCGGGTTCGTTCCAGTGCGATCGGGGCACTCGGTAAAATCGGCGACAGCCGTGCCAATGAGACCGTGACTGTGTATTTAGCCGACACGGTTGAGACGGTTCGCAAGTCGGCTGCGGTGGCAACCGGGCGGTTATTGATCGGAGAGGCTATTCCCTCACTGGTGCATATGCTCGGCGATACATTCTATGGCGCGCGGATGACCGCCGCCGAGGCGCTGGTTAAGTTGGGTGAGAAATCGGTCACGACAATTGCCGACTCTTTAAACTCTAAAAACGAACTGCTCGGAAATCTCGGGTGTACTACCCTGGGCAGAATCGGCGGTATCGCCGCCGCTTATGCCGTTGCCCCGCAGCTTGAGTCCGTATCTTCGATCCGCCGGACTCTGGCGGTGGAGGGAATCCTTCTCAGCAATTCATCTCTGGCCTGCGGTTTTGTCGAAGTGATGGCCGAGACCGAAACCGACCCGACCGTGCGGTTTTTCATACAGCAGGTTCTTGATAAATATGCTTCGCAATAAGCTCAACAGGTTTGCCGATCAACTGGCGCAGAAATCTCAAACGGAATCAAATACATGCGAAGACCGTTACCGGAAGGCGGCCCTATATTTTAAAGGAACTTTGTGTGAAGAACCGGCCGGAAGTTTTATTAAAATAGTCACTGATATCAATGATACATATCTCCACGGCGACCTGGCCATAAACGAACTTGATATCGACCTGTCGTACTATTCCTCATATTTTGCCGGTGGTGATGAGAGAGCCGTACTTGACCGGAAAAAACTGCTCTTCTTTGATATGGAGACCACCGGGCTGGGCGGTTCGGGAACAGTGGCTTTTCTGATCGGATTCGGGTCAATAACCGATAGCGGCTTCCAGGTACGGCAGTATTTTCTGCCCGATTTCCCCGATGAGGCCGCCATGCTCGAAGCGGTTCGCTCCGAGTTTAATGACGAAACAATCGTTGTCAGTTATAACGGCAAAACTTTCGATATGCCGATACTGAATGATCGCCTGATCATACAACGAGTCGAACGCAACCTTGGCTTTGCCGAGCATGTTGATTTACTGCATACCGTCAGAAGGCTCTATAAGAGACGGGTGGGGAATTGCCGATTATCAAACATCGAGCGCGAGATTCTCGGCTATTACCGTTATGATGATCTTCCCGGAGAACTGGTCCCGGCGGTCTATTTTAACTGGCTGTCAACCGAGGATACCGATC
>DAOWOO010000282.1 GCA_030642025.1 Candidatus Zixiibacteriota bacterium
GTCGGCATTGTTCTTTCGATCCTCTTTGAGGCCCTCCGTTTTTTTCAGAAAATCCCGATTGCCGATTTTCTTTTCGGTTTGAAATGGAGTCCGCAAACCGCGATTCGGGCCGATCAAGTTGGTTCATCCGGTGCTTTTGGTCCGATTCCGGTTTTTACCGGTACCCTGATGATCGCTCTTATCGCCATGCTCGTATCGGTACCTTTAGGTTTGATGTCAGCCATCTATCTTTCCGAATATGCGCACCGCAAGGCGCGTACCGTTATAAAGCCCCTGCTCGAAATCCTGGCCGGTATACCAACCGTTGTTTATGGCTTTTTTGCGGCCTTGACCGTGGCTCCTCAAGTTCGTGATCTTGGTGCTTATTTGGGGCTTGATGTCTCATCCGAATGTGCCCTGGTTGCCGGAGTCGTTATGGGAGTCATGATTATTCCTTTCATATCTTCGCTCTCTGATGATGTTATCAATGCCGTACCCCAAGCTTTAAGAGACGGTTCCTACGGTCTTGGCGCAACTCAGTCTGAAACTATTTGCCGAGTTGTCATTCCGGCTGCCCTGCCCGGCATTGTCGGCGGCGTACTTCTGGCGGTTTCACGAGCTATCGGGGAGACCATGATCGTAGTTATGGCGGCCGGTTTAAGCGCCAATCTGACCGCCAATCCGCTCCAGGCGGTGACCACGGTTACCGTCCAGATCGTCACCCTGTTGGTTGGTGATCAGGAATTTGACAGCGCCAAGACCTTGGCCGCTTTTGCCCTGGGCCTGCTGCTGTTTGTGGTCACTTTAATTTTGAATATTTTCGCCTTGCAGGTTGTTAAAAGGTATCGCGAACAATATGAATAATCGTATCAAAGAAAATCATCGATTGGTAGCCGAGATTGTCCAGGCCGGGCTCAAACGTCGTTACCGGGCTGAAAAACGTTTTCGCCTTTTCGGGATCATTGCGATTGTTATCAGCCTGCTCTTTCTGGTGATTCTTTTTGCTGATATCCTCGGGAAAGGACTACCCGCTTTTCGTCAGACCCATATTCGTTTAAGCGTCTTTTTCGATCCAGCCGAATTGTCGCTGGAAACCCTTGATCGAGCTGATTACCATGGCATTGTCAAAAAAAGCTGCCGCACGCTCTTTCCCGAAGTTACCGGCAGACGCCGGGAAAAAGCTCTCTACAAATTGGTCAGTGCCGGTGCACCTTATGAGATCAGAAAAATGGTTATCCAAGATCCATCTCTTATCGGTACCGCTAAAGAGCTTTGGCTACCGGCTGATGATGAACTCGACATGCTTATGAAGGGAGCTATCAGCCGCAGCCCGGATGGTAGATTCAATGTTGATCAACTGGCATGGATCGAACATCTCGAAGAGGAGGGCCGTTTACGCAAACAATTCAATTTTACCTTTTTTACAGCTGGAGATTCTCGTGATCCGGAGCTTGCCGGTATCCTGGGGGCCTTGAGCGGTACGATTCTGACCCTCCTGATTACCCTGTTGCTCTCCTTTCCGATAGGTGTAGCGACGGCAGTCTACTTGGAGGAATTTGCCAAAAAAAACCGCTGGAGCGATTTTATTGAAGTCAACATCAACAACCTGGCGGCCGTCCCCTCGATTATTTTCGGCCTCTTGGGGCTCGGGGTATTTATTAACTTATTTGGATTACCACGTTCGGCACCTCTGGTTGGCGGACTCGTTTTATCCTTGATGACTCTGCCTACGATTATCATCGCCGGACGGGCGGCCCTCAAAGCGGTTCCGCCATCTATCCACGAAGCAGCTTTGGGGGTTGGCGCATCACCCATGCAGACCGTTATTCACCATGTCCTGCCCCTGGCTATGCCCGGGATGTTGACCGGTACGATAATCGGGATGGCTCGGGCTCTGGGGGAAACCGCGCCGCTCCTGATGATTGGTATGGTGGCTTTTATCGTCGATATACCGAAAAGTTTTACCGCACCGTCCACGGCTCTGCCGGTGCAGATTTACCTTTGGGCCGACAGCCCGGAACGGGCTTTTACCGAAAGAACTTCTGCGGCTATTATCGTCCTGCTGGTTTTTTTGATTTGCATGAATGCCTCCGCCGTCTATCTCCGCAAGAAGTTTGAACGACGCTGGTAACTTTATGGTTCCAGGCTTTTTCATATTTATGTAACACTAATATTTTAAGATATATTTTTAAATTGTCAGGTAAGTGATGGCCGAAACTACAGTTGACAATGCTTCATCCTATAGAACCTTTATATTAAATCATGAATGGCACTCACGTATTATTGGGTTTCTCGTGGGTGTTTTGATGATAGCCATCTATATATGGATGGTCTTGGGAGTCATTTCCATACTTATCGATTTGTATCATTCTTTTCCTGATGACTGGTCTCAAGGGGCAGAGCTTATGATTAAAGATGTATTGATCATTCTTGCATTGCTTGAATTTATCAGGGTTCTTCAATCTTATCTATCTCTTGGACGGGTAAGAGTTACATTCATTTTAGATGTTGCACTTGTTGTACTAATTGGTGAATTGATAGGCTTCTGGTATCGTAAGTTTAATATGACCGAAGTCATTTTGGGGGTTGCAATTATTTCAGCTTTAATAACACTCCGAATTGTTACATCAAAATTCTCACCTGACTACAGTGAGGCCTAACTTCTTATACAGTACTCTGTTTTGGAGTACCCGAGAATTCTCCGCTTTCGGAGACTAAACCTGTAAAATAAACATGGAGGAAAAAATGAAAAGAAGATTATTAATGTTGGCTGCGGTAGTTATGATGATGCTCCCGGCTGTGATGAGCCAGGCTGCGGCCCGTGACTATGTTTCAATTGTCGGCTCCTCGACGGTTTACCCTTTTGCGACGGTGGTCGCGGAACAGTTCGGGAAAAGCACCAAGTACAAAACCCCGAAAATTGAGTCGACCGGTTCCGGCGGAGGTTTAAAACTTTTTGCGGCTGGGATCGGCGTTCAGCATCCGGATATCACCAATGCCTCCCGTCGAATCAAAAAATCGGAATATGAAAAGTGCCGGAAAAATGGCGTCAAAGAGGTTTTGGAGATCAAGATCGGTTATGACGGCATCGTGGTTGCCAACTCTAAAAAGGCTCCGTATCTGAAACTGACCCGCCGCGATCTCTTCCTGGCTTTGGCCCAAGAGGTTCCGAACCCCAACGGCGACGAAACCCTGATTGAGAACCCCTATAAAACCTGGAAAGATGTTAACCCGGATCTGCCCGCTATCAAGATTCGGGTTTTAGGCCCCCCCCCGACCTCCGGTACCCGCGATGCTTTTGTCGAACTCGCTATGCAGAGCGGTGCCAAGACCTTTCCCTGGTTGGCGGCCCTGAGAAAAA
>DAOWOO010000236.1 GCA_030642025.1 Candidatus Zixiibacteriota bacterium
GCCCTGTGATTATTCGGCGCTTAAAAAATTATCGCGTAAACACAAACTTTTACTTGTCAGTGATGCCGCACATTCAATCGGGGCTTCATATAATGGAAAACCGGTCGGCTCGCTGGCCGATGCCACCGTGTTTTCATTCTATTCCACAAAGAATATCACCACCGGTGAGGGAGGTATGGTGGTGACCGATAAAAAAAGGCTGGCTGCGAAGGTAAGGCATTTGTCGCTTCACGGCATGACCTCATCCGGATGGCGAAGATATTCGGGCGGTCAATGGCGGTATGATATAACCGCCCTGGGTTATAAATACAATATGCCCGATCTTTCGGCCGCGCTGGGACTGGGGCAGCTTGAGAATTTTGAAAAAATGCAGATTAAACGCGCCCGCCTGGCCCAGGATTATTATAAGAAACTAAAAAATTATTCGGATTTTATTGAACTGCCTCACGGCGACTGGCATACTCCTCACGCATGGCATCTCTTTATTATAAAAATTAATCCCGATCGGTGGGAAATCGGCCGGGATCGTCTTGTCGATGAACTGGAAAAACAGGGTGTCGGTTGCGGCGTTCATTTTATACCGGCTTACCGTTTTTCATATTTCAAAAAAGCATTGAATCTTAAAACATCCGACTATCCCAATTGTGAGAATGCCTTCAAGCGTGTAATAAGTTTGCCGCTTTATCCCGACTTGACCTTGAAAGAAGTGCATTATGTATGCCGAACCATGGGTGAATTGGTACACAAATTCGCCCGCCGGTAAAGCCTGAATCTTTGGCAGTCTGAATATATTATTATAGTGAAATAAAAGCCGCCCCGGGCGGGGCGGCTTTTATGGGTTAGTGGGTTATTATTTTAAAAGCATCATCTTGCGCGTTTCCAGATAATCACCGGATCTCATGATATAGAGATATATTCCGGAGGACACTTTTCGTCCGTCATCCGCAATACCGTTCCATAAGGTCTCGTAGCTCCCCGGCGATTTGATTTGGTCAACCAGGGTAGCCACTTTCTGTCCCATGATGTTGATTACATCAATAGTGACATGACCGGCCGCGGGAACGTCATAACGGATAGCAGTGGCCGGGTTGAACGGGTTGGGCTGGTTCGGGTAGAGCTTACACTCGTCCGGTACTCCGGCAATATCGTTACCCTTGAAGAGCTCTCTTTCAACCGGAATCGGATCAGGATCGGGGCCGGGGCCGTCATAGTCGCAGACGCCTCTTACCACGTAAGGAGAATATGTGACATGGTGACTCACACCGGCGAGATCTTTCATTTCACCGTCGAAAGTCTGGTGATTAAGATAACCTGACCGTCGGTGCAGGATGTGCGCAGTTTGTAATGTACCGTGGCCAGCACATGATAACCGGACGTGATCGGATCCCAGTCGACTGCGCCGGTTGATTGAATTTCCCAGATGCTGGTGGGAGATCCGAATGATACTCGGTGGGCAATAACTCCTGGCTGACACTGGACACTTGAGATATAGAAATCAGGCCCGACGGAGATTGTCAGGGAGAATACATCGACCGTGAAGTTGTTTACCATACGAAGGGTATTGCTGACTTCCGGATCATACTTGGAATAGCCACCGGCGCCGAAAAACTCGCCCATGGTAATTTCCAGGGGGTCAGCTTCCCAGGTAAGTTTGCCGTTGGCCTGGGTGGCGGTGACATTGTGATGACTGGTGTCGACCACCCGGGCGGTATGTCCGTAGGTGCTGTATGGATTGGCTGAAGTGAAGTCGAAATCAATGGAACGATGACTGTATCTGTCGGGAAGATCGCCCATGTATTCAAACTGCAACTCCACGGCGTCGGTCTGAACATCTTTTACCGGCCAGAAATCATCGCCGCCACTGCCAGGTACCTGGTATATCGACAGCCGGTGATCGCCATTGGTGTGATCATCAGCCCAGAATACCAGGTTGGTATCCAGTTCAGTATTGCGCTCATAGTCGAGGTCTTCATCCAAGAGGAAGTTAAAAGCAATGTTTCCGGTGTCGGGTGCCGTTTCCCAGGGGGCAATCCCGGCCGGGAAGCGGTTTTTCATCTGAATAGTGTATTTGACCTTAAAGTCGCCCCCGGGAACGATGTTATTTTCAGTCAGAATGGCGCGGTATTCGGCCGTGTATTCCTCCAGTGTCACGCGGCCGTCAGTGTACTCGTCAGGGTTGGTGTCAATTATATCATAGTATGGTACGCTACTATTGGGGTTGTATGCCGTTACCATGCAGCTGTCGGCAATAAATTGAATATCGGTAAAGTCACCGTCCCAGACATCTATCACCTTGAATCTCAGGCTGTAAAGTTTGGCTTCCTCCTCCATTTCGGGGATATACAGGTAACCGCCGACAGGGTCATGACCGGCCCAAAGGCAGATGGTAATGGTGTCGTTTTCCAGGCCGGGACACATTTCAGGATCGACACACCCGCCTGTGAAGATGTCATCGTAGTCATCGGCAAAACCCAAAAACTCCAGTTTGGTGTTATCGTAGATAATCTTCTGCCAGATATGGAACATCCTGAAATTCGCGGTTGCATACACCGGATACAGAAACTCAGTTTCCAGGGCGCCGGCCAGCAGGGTATCATGAAATGTGAAGCCGGGCTGGTAATCGCCCACGGTGGCCGACCCGTCTCCCCAGCAGTCTTCACATCCGGGATACCATACCTCCGCATCGACCTGGACATTGGAAATGTCGTCGTCACGGTTAAGGGTCAGGTCGCTACCGGTGTTTTCCAACTGTTCTTTCAACTCGAATGTCATGGTGGCATAGTAAGTCATGGATGACGGCGGGTCGACATCGCCACCCCAGAACTGAAGCGAGATTTCCTCAAATGATCCTTCACCAGCGTAAACCGAGGTGTCGAATTGGCCATTCCAATCGGCCGTCGGCTGGATATCGATCAGGACCAGTTTGTCGGTGTCATATGTAAACCTGGTCTGGATACGCGTCATGGAACCAATCGGCACGGTGGTGAATTCCCCATAGCCGAAAGTAAGGCCGAACTGAACCTCGGTTGTCTCATTTTCCGGGTGATCGGTGCTTCCCGGTAAAAAGGCGATACCATCGGTGATCTCAAAACGCAGACCGTCATTGGGCGGGTACATTATTGCCAGACAATAAGACGCCGCCATGAGAATGACGAAAACGTATAGTGCTGTAAGGGCTGATTTTTTTGCGAGAAACATTTTGTGCTCCTTTCATATAGCGGTTATTATTTTGGGTTTGATTGCAGACTGCAACGGCGGAGGACGCGGCATGACAATAATGACACTTCCCGGTAAAACCATGGCAAGCAATCTCGTATTAAGTTTTTTAAAAAGTAAAAATACCGAATATCCCTGATGATATCCTCGCTCCATTTTAATATATTGAGCTTGATGCGCCATGTCAACAAATTAAATTTTTATTTGTCGAACTGATTGATTGTACTTCTTGCCATTCATGGTTTTAAGTGTTAAATTAAAACAGGTAACCGATTATGCCGACGAATTTGCCGCCACAGTACTACGATTTGGAGCGGGAGTATAAAGCAGAGAAAGACCCGCGCGAAAAACTTCGTTTGGCTAAAGAACTTCTGGCCATGATGCCCAAGCACAAGGGTACCGATAAGCTCCAGGCCGATCTTAAGGCCAAGATTTCCAAACTGAAAAAGCAGATTGACGGCTCCCAGAAAAAGCACGGTGCCAGGGGTTCCGACACTCTGGATCATATTGAGCGCGAAGGTGCCGCCCAGGTGATTTTAATCGGACCGCCCAACTCGGGGAAATCATCCATTGTCGATGCCGTGACCAATGCCCGGCCGGTTATCGGCGACTATCCCTATACC
>DAOWOO010000026.1 GCA_030642025.1 Candidatus Zixiibacteriota bacterium
GGGCGAGGCGGCCGGGACAAAACCGGTCGGCCGAGCATATTTGCCGAGCGCGTCGTATGCCGAGATGCTCCACTGGGCGCTTCCGCCTCGGGCGTATGTCGAATACGAGGATCTGGAGAAGTGGCTCAAGGAAAATGACCGTCTGGAGCAATATGGCCGTTTCATAAGGGGAAGTCATTGGCGCGGTTTCCTGGCCAAATACGATGAAGCCAACCTGATGCATAAGAGAATGCTGGCCGTATCGCAAGAACTGGAAGAGTACGAGAGAGAATACCCCGAAGACACCGATACGATTGAAAAGGCCAGCCGACATCTGTATGCGGGGCAGTGCAATTGCCCATACTGGCACGGGGTTTTCGGCGGACTATACCTGCCTCATCTGCGTCAGGCCATATATGAAAATCTTATAAAGGCCGAGAAATTGCTGGTGAAAGACACCGATCAGGTGCTGAAAGTCTCGACTGATTTTGACTGTGACGGTAACGATGAAATCGTGGTCAATACCGATAAGTTTAAGGCAATCTTTGCCCCGTCGGCGGGCGGTATGCTGATTGAGTTGGACAGCCTTGAGGCCGGTTTCAACCTGACCGATACCCTGCGCCGCCGCCGTGAGGGATATCACCATAAATTAGCCGAGGCACAGTATGTCGGAGATGTGAAAGATGAAGAGAAAAAAGAAACGGAAACCGATGGTACCGCCTCGATTCATGATATTGTCTGGACCAAGGAGAAGGATTTAGACAAACTCGTTGTCGATGACTGGTATTCACGGCGCTGTTTTATAGATCATTTCTTCAATTGGGAAACCGACTTGGAGCGGTTCAAAGCGGGTCAGCTTGGCG
Organism: Candidatus Zixiibacteriota bacterium; assembly: GCA_030642025.1. GTDB lineage: Bacteria > Zixibacteria > MSB-5A5 > GN15 > PGXB01 > DAOWOO01. The sequence goes on from DAOWOO010000026.1 coordinate 843, forward strand.
ATGAGGGTGATTTTGTGCTGGAACCGTATGAGGTGACACACAATGAAAGGAGATCGGTGGTAACGTTGAGACGTTACGGGCATATCTGGCGGCCTGACGGTCCGAAATGTTTGACTCTGCAGAAGGAATTCCATTTCAGTCCGGGCTCCGAGGTAATCTCGGTCAATTATCATATTATGGCCGAGGATGAGGGTATTCCCAATGTCAGGCTGGCGATTGAAAACAATTACAATTTCCAGGCCGGACACGCCGATGATCGTTATGTCCTGTTCGACAGTATCCGCAAAGAGGAAGGTTTCCTTGATTCGGTGGCTTCGCAGAACGCCTGCAATTCCCTGATCATCCGCGATGACTGGAGAAACCTGGCGGTAGCGCTGGCCTTCGATAAGAGTCCCGATGTCTGGCAGGCGCCGATATATACCATTTCGCTGTCCGAAGGCGGTTTTGAAAAGGTGTACCAAGGAACTTCAATAGTCTCGGTCTTTACGGTCGATTTGAAAAAAGGGGTACCGTTTGAGACAACGATACTGCTTTTTGCCGGTAAACCTGATAATATGCCGCCGCGCTTTTTTCGTCAATGCTCACAGGTAATGGCGGGGGTGTGAGCGGTACAGCAGGTATTATCTAATATTTTATTGTTTTTTAATGATATTATATAGGGCGTCGGCGATAAGCCGGTGCCCTTTTTCACTCGGGTGGCAGTGATCGATAAACAGCTTTTCTCCGCCGTTCTTTTTGAAAATTTCAGGCAGGTTAATGATGGTGACGCCGTCATAATCTGTTAAGTAGTCGATTTGTTGCAGATAGGAGTTCTTTATTCTCAAGGAGAAATAATCGGCCTGAAGGGCCGAATCAAGATATATTCCGGCGATATCAGTACTGCCTGCGGTTAGAAGATTAATTCCGATATTGTATAAAAACGGTGTTCCGGCGGCGGTAAAAGCGTCTGATTCTTTTAAAGCATGTTCGGCGAGATATTGTTCGCGGGCCGCTTTCAGGAACAAATCGGCTTTGATGTTCTGATTATTTTGCCAGAATGATACACCCAGGTTGTTCAATATCACCGGGTCGGCGCTGTTATTCTCAAGCAGTTTCGAGTAATATTCGACCGCCTGTGCGGGAGAAAGAGAATCATTATATGCCGAATGGTACACTTCGCGGGTGAAAATATCCCCCTCACCGTAGATATCTTTGAAACGACGTTCGTCCAGACAATATTTAATTTTACGGCTCAGGAGATGGGTCAATGCTTCAGGGAAAATCAACTCTCCGGTTTTTCCTGCCAGATGTGTAGAGAGCTTGAACTGCAACCCGGCCGGCCATAGATATGGCACCGGCGGTTTTAGAATAATGAGGCGGCATTCATGACTTTTGCAGGCATCGGCGATTTTTTTAAGGTTCTCGCCATATCGTTCCGGTGAGACTCTGACCCTGAGTGCGGTAATGTCGCTGTTATCGGTATTTGACGCCGGAACCAGCAGATTTTTCATTATTCTGTAAAGTGCGAAATGGCCTAAAAAGCGTCTTAATGATTTCAGACTCTGGCTTTCAAGAAGTTCCCGGTCGGCGTATATACCGGAGATAGAGGCGTCGTTATTACCGCAGTACAGAATAACCAGATCGGGATTATATGATAACCCCTCCAGTTCAAAATACCGAGCGATCTGTTCGCTGGTATATCCCGATACAGCGGCGTTTACCAGCTCAACATTTTTCAGCCCGATATAATCCTGCTCCAGCCGGGCGCGCAGTTGTTCACCGAATGCCTGCGATCTGCGGTGAAGCCCCAGACCCACCGGCGATGAGTCGCCCAGGAGGAGGATACGATATGTCAGTGAGTTTTTTTTCTTTGAAATCTCATCGCCGAGGGTGCGGCTGGAGTTGGTTTTAATCAGTCGGTTATCAAGATTGGGTTTGTAACGCCATAGTAGATCGGGATCGCTTTCGTGCCAGTCGAGGGCCGAGCCGAAAAATTCGGTCTGCCAGCCCTTTTTTATCTCAATGGTGTCATCGGGGGCAAATATATACTCGCCCAGCCGGGCCGCTGATTCCAGGACCGCCAGTAAAACCACCAGGCTTATTATGGCCAGCAGAAAGTTCTTTTTCATCGTCATTAATATAGAAGTTTACTTCCGGAGAATATAAATAACTGTTTCCCGATTGAGGGAAATTTTATATGTTTAATATATATGCTTGATTTACCTGATGATTTCGTAAAAGTGTTGAAATCAGCCACGCGAGTGGCGGTATTAACCGGTGCCGGTATTTCCGCCGAATCGGGCGTGCCTACCTTCCGCGGTGAGGAAGGGTTATGGAAAAAATTCCGTGCCGAGGAACTGGCGACGGTCGAGGCTTTTATCACCAACCCGGAACTGGTCTGGGAGTGGTATCTCTGGCGGCGGCAATTGATGGCCGATGTTAAACCGAATCCGGGTCATTATGCGCTGGTCGAAATGGAAGAGTATTACGATAATTTTACGCTGATCACGCAGAATGTCGATGGTTTGCATCGCCGGGCCGGATCGAAAAATATACTCGAACTTCATGGCAATATCGAGTTGAATAAGTGTTTCAATTGCGGTCGGCCGTTTGTCGGCGAAGTCAATATTAATGCGGGGGCTATGCCTGTCTGCGATTGCGGCGGCAAGATTCGTCCTGATGTTGTCTGGTTCGGGGAGATGCTTCCCGAGCGGGCGATAAACGGCGCTTTTGAGGCCTCGACCGGCGCCGAACTGTTCTTTTCAGTAGGCACCTCGGCGCTGGTGCATCCGGCCGCTTCAATGCCGGTAACGGCTAAACAGAACGGGGCGTACCTGATAGAAATCAATCTTGAACCGACTCCGCTTACCGATTACTGCGACTTTTACATTCACGGTAAGTCGGGTGAGATATTGCCGCAGATTATCGAGAGGCTCACAAAGTGAAGCATCGATCGCCCGATGAAATTATTGAAATCGGCGACCGGCTGTTTGAGTCCATGACGGAATGTCGGCTCTGCCCGATGGATTGCCGGGTCAACCGCCATGCGGGTGAACTCGGCTGTTGTAAGAGCCTTGCGGAATTGCGTGTTTCCAGCGCCAATCTGCATTTTGGCGAGGAACCGCCGCTTTCCGGCGGAGGCGGTTCCGGGACGGTATTTTTATCCGGATGTTCAATGTCGTGCCTGTACTGCCAGAATTATCCTATTTCGCAATTAAATACCGGGTCGACGTTTTCTATTCGGGAATTGAAAAGCGCCATGCTCAACCTTCAAAGCCGGGGCGCGGAAAATATAAATTTCGTGACACCGGACCATATGCTTCCGATGATTCTCCAGGCGCTGGGTATGGCCATAAAAGACGGCCTGAGCCTGCCGATTGTCTATAACTGCTCCGGTTATCAAAAGCTTGAAATTCTAAGGCTTCTTGAGGGTATAATTGATATATACCTGGTTGATATGCGATACAACGACAATACCGTCGCCAAAAAGTATTCTGGCTGTGAAAACTATGTTGAAACCAGCCGGGCGGCAGTGAAAGAGATGCACCGGCAGGTGGGGAATCTGAAAACCGGAGATAAGGATTTGGCTCAATTGGGAGTAATTGTTCGGCACCTGGTGCTTCCGGGAAACCTGTCGGGATCAGCCGGTGTTTTCAGGTTTCTGGCTGAGGAAGTTTCACGGGAGATTTTCGTATCGCTTATGAGTCAGTACTTCCCCGCTTATAAGGCGGTTGATAATGGCCTGATCGGGCGGCGGATTACCTGCAATGAGTTCGGTGCGGCCCGCGATTCTTTCTGTGAGGCGGGCCTGAAAAATGGTTATATTCAGGATATTGATTATGAACCGGCGATTTAGATTTGTTATCCTCCTGCTGATAATTACCTGCGGCTTGGGGTGCGTTTATTTCAACACATTCTATTACGCCCGCAAACATTTCAACGAGGCCGAATCCAAGCGAAAGAACCTCGCCCGTGGCAGTTCCACGAGAAGTCTGTCGGGATTCTACAGCAAGGCCGCCGATAAGGCTGAGAAGGTTCTGGAGAAATGGCCTGATTCCAAGTGGGCCGATGATGCTTTGTATGTCTGTGGCGTTTCCTACTTCTACATGGAGAAATTCGACCAGTCCGAAAAGCGGTTCAGGGAATTAATCGCCAATTATCCCGAGTCGGAATATATCAGGGAAAGCCGTGTTTATCTGGCGCAGACCAAGCTCAAGCTCAAGGATATCGATGAGGCGATGGCCCTGTTCGAGGAACTGTATTATGGGGATGAAAAGAAGGATGTGAAAATGCGGGCGGCCATGGCGCTTGGCGATTACTATTTTCAGGAAAAAGATTATAAAAATGCCGAGGTTTATTTCCAGACGCTTGTAGACTCTCTTGGCGATGATGAAACAAAACAAAGCGCCCAGATGTCTATTGCCGACGGTCAGTTTAGCCAATTCAATTACATCCGCGCTCTTGAGGCCTACCGGGCGGTTCTGGATATGGACCCGGAGAAGGATATCAAATACATGGCGGTTTTCCATATAGGCGAATGCCGGTATTTTCTTGGAGATATTGAGGGCGGACTCGAAGATTTCCAGAGGCTGGCCGACGATGAAATCTTTTACGATTCGCTGGCGGCGGTGAAGCTGATGATTGCCCTAGGTCATGAAATGGACGGCGACCTGGAACTGGCCGAGGAAGTCTATGAAAAGATTATAGAGGAAAGCGCCAGCCGTGGTTACCACGCAACCATGGCTAATTTCAATCTTGGATTGATATATCAGTATGATTATGAGGATTTCAAGAAAGCCAAGGAGTACTATGACAAGGCCAAAAGCGGCGGGGCCAGAAGCGATGTTTACCAGGACGCGCTGCAGAGGTCATCGGATATCGGCAAACTGGAATTATATTACCAGAAACAGGTTTTTGATTCCACCGCCACTCGGGAGGATTTTGAAAATGCCGCCCTCACTCAATATCTTTTGGCCGAATTGTATCTGATCCAGTTGGCCAAGCCTGATTCGGCGATGCAGGAGCTCGACTATATAATGGAAAGTTTCCCCGAGACGGATATAGCTCCCAAGTCCCTGATTTCGATGGCTATCATACAAAGGGATTACTATGACGACACGCTGGCCTTCGATACCGCTTTACGGGCGGTCCTTCGCAAATACCCGCGGTCGGATTACATACCCGACGCCATTGATCTTCTGGGGCTGGCCGGCACCGCTGCCGATACCGGCTATGCCGAAAAATATTATGAGCAGGCCGAGCGGTTCTTTTTAGATACGGTCATCCTTGATTCGGCCCGACACTATCTTCGGGAAATCATAGACAGCTTCCCGAGGTCTTCGCTGAATATGCAGGCGCGGTATACCAATTTATGGCTTACGGAAATGTACGACAATCCCGGTGATTCGTCGGTATATTATGCGTATGTTGATTTTCTTGATTCTTTCCCGACCGGTTTCTACGTCGATCTGGTGGAACAGAAGCTGAGGGCAAAAACTCCGAAGCGGCCTGTTTATGCGGATGTCGAAGAGGATACTCCGGCCGACGATATCGCCGCCGATTCAACCGAGGCCGATACCAGTACCACTCCGGGGCGGGCTTTAACTCCAGAGGAACGGTATTATATCGGGCCGGAGGGCGCCCGGATACCAAAAGTCAAGGAAGATCCGATGAAAGTTGATAAGGAGTTCCGGTATCCAACGGCGGCGTACTATCTCAATTTCGCAGGACACTTTTACTTCCAGGTGAAAATTGACGCTTTCGGCGATGTTACCGAAACGAAGTTGATGAACCCGTCCCCCTCGGAGGAACTCAATCAGGAAGCATATGAAACGGTGACTGTCTCGCATTTCAATACGGCCTGGATTCCACCGGAGTTGTTTGATACCTGGTTTGTATATAAATTCTATGTAAAACCGCCGGATGTTCTGAAATGAGCAGAATTGTCGTTGAAGATGTAAGTATTACCAAAATATCCGATTTGAAACGGGGCTATTTTCGACTTAACATAGCCCCGTTTTCAAAAGCCGCGAAGGTGAAGCCGGGGCAGTTTGTGCATGTGCAGATTCCCGGTTGCGGCGTCTATTTCCGCCGCGCCTTTTCGATATATAATTTCAATGCCGCCGACGGTTCTATTGAGATTCTGTTCAAAGTGGTCGGGCGCGGTACCGCCTGTCTGGCCAAATGTCGCCGCGGAGACAGGCTCGGTATTGTGGGACCGCTGGGCAACACGTTCAGGTTTCCTTTGAAAAAGGAAACGCCGGTGCTGATAGCCGGCGGGGTGGGTTTTCCTCCGATGTACCTCCTGGCCGTGCACATGATTGAAAAGGGATTTGAAGGAGAAAGAATTGTCTTTCTGTACGGCGGCAATACAAAGGATGACCTTGTCGATATCAGTCGGATCAGGAAACTTGGAGTAGAATTAATATTAACCACCATGGATGGGTCATATGGGCAAAAAGGTTTGATTACCGAACCGCTGAAAAGAATTATTGACGACAGATGCGGTAAGGTCCGCTTATACGCCTGCGGGCCGGAGGGAATGCTTCAGGCTGTCGATACCTTAGCCTGTGACAATGATGTACCGGGTCAGATGTCTCTGGAGGCGCCGATGCCGTGTGGAGTCGGTATCTGCCTGGGGTGCGTGCGGCCTCTTCGTGAGGGCGGTTATACGCGGGTGTGCCGTGACGGGCCGGTGTACAATTTCGGCGAGGTGCTTTTATGAGTATTGATCTGTCGGTTAATATAGCCGGGGTGGAGTTCAAAAATCCGATCCTGACAGCCTCGGGAACCTGCGGATACGGCGAAGAGCTGGCTGACCTGTTTTCATTGAGCCGGCTGGGCGGGATTGTGACCAAATCGATCACGGTTAAACCAAGATTGGGACATCCGCCGCCGCGGACAGCCGAGACTGAATCGGGCATGCTCAATGCTATCGGTCTGGCCAATGTCGGCGTCGATGAGTTCATTGAGAAGAAATTACCGTTTCTGGAAAAGTTTGATACGGTTGTGGTGGTCAATGTGGCCGGGGCGAAAATTCAGGAGTATGTTGAAATCTGCACCCGGCTGGCCGACTGCCCGAGGGCCGATATGGTTGAACTGAATTTCTCCTGTCCCAATGTGGAAGAAGGAATGGGAATTGCCACCAGCGCCGTTCTGGCTGAAAGGGCGGTAGCGGAAGTCAAGAAGGTGTTTGGCGGGCCGGTCATTGCCAAGCTCTCGCCCAATGTTACCGATATCGCCGAAATCGCCCAAGCCTGCGAATCGGGCGGAGCCGATGCGGTTTCTTTGATAAATACCCTGGTCGGTATGGCCGTCGATATTGAGACATTCCGTCCCCGCCTGACCAATAACACGGGAGGACTGTCGGGGCCGGCGATAAAACCGGTGGCCCTGGCCATGGTGCATAAGGTGTATCAGGCGGTGAAAATTCCGATTGTCGGCATCGGGGGAATTGCCACGGCGGATGATGTTATCGAGTTTTTGCTCTGTGGCGCGGCGGCAATAGAAATCGGAACAGCTTTATTTGTTGAACCGGATACGCCGGTAAAAATCGCACGAGACTTGAAAAAATACCTTTCAAAGAATAAATTCGATAGTGTAAAACAGCTAATCGGTCAATTGAGGATATATTCATGAGTGCAACAAGCGAACTTCAGGATATTCAGGAAAAGAGCAAATCAATCATATGTGTCGGGCTTGATCTCGACCGCAAGAAAATCCCGCAGGATTATGCCGGTTCCATAAAAGGATTGTATGATTTTGCGATGCGGATAATTGAGGCGACCAGTGATATTGTCTGCGCCTATAAGCCCAATCTGGCCTTTTTTGAAGAGCTTGGTCCCGAGGGGTTTTCTCTTCTGGAAAAGATCGTCCGTAGAATCCCCGATAATGTTACGATTATTATAGACGGGAAGAAATGTGATATCGGCAATACCGCCGCACATTACGCGTCGGTCATGTTCGAGAGGTACAAAGCCGACTGGGTGACGGTAAATCCATACATGGGTTATGATTCCATTCGTCCGTTTCTCGATTATCGCGATAAGGGGGCGTTTGTCCTCTGCCTGACATCCAATGCCGGAAGCCGCGATTTTCAGCTTATGCACGTTGTCAATAAGCCGATTTATATGCATGTTGCCGAAAAGGTCGCCTACTGGAACAAGGAACAGAATTTGGGGTTGGTGGTCGGGGCGACTCATCCCGAAAAAATAACCGAGATCAGGTCGGCGGCCGGTGACATGCCTATACTGATACCCGGAGTGGGCGCACAGGGGGGTGACCTGGAGCGCGTTGCCATGACTGGAACAAGTAATTTTACCCGGCCGGCGATAATAAACGTATCCCGCTCGGTTCTGTTCGCCTCACAGAATGACGATTTTGATAAGGCCGCTCGAACCGAAGTGGAGAGGCTCAATGGAATTATTAACGGACTTCGTGAGCAGAAAGAGGAGTCTTCTCCCCAGGCTGAGTAAGTAAGGATATCCGGATCAATCAGATTTATACCAAATCTCCAGACCGCCTTGCGGCCCATATTTTATTGCTGTTCAATTTCTGAACAGTACATATCATTTGCCTATTTAAGTTAACCCCTGATCAGAAAAAGCCGATACATGGATAAAACGACAGGGGGTTACTATGCGAAGACTGGTTCTAATTGTGTTCATCCTGGCCCTGGCGGCGCCGTCGTTTGCCCTGA
>DAOWOO010000175.1 GCA_030642025.1 Candidatus Zixiibacteriota bacterium
AGCGACCAGGAATCTCAGGTCAATTGCCACCGGCTGATGAAGCGCCAGGATTTTCAGGCAATCTTCTTCAATTTCGACCTCGAACCGGTCGATAACGTCATCGGCATTAATCACACTGACAGCCAGTTCTTCATCAGACTCAGCCACTGACCGGACAGCATCGCGGACTCTTTCCTCGACAACCGCCCCCAGCGAAAGTATTTTTTTCTTCAGTTTCTCAATCTCCCTTGTGAAATGTAAAGTCATAATTCACCATCTGTTTTAGATCAGCCAAATCTTCCGGTTATATAATCTTCTGTCTTTTTCCTGTCGGGTTTGGTAAACAATTCTTTGGTTGGCCCGAACTCCACCATAACTCCTTCGTAAAAGAATGCCGTATAGTCGGAAATTCGTGCCGCCTGCTGCATATTGTGTGTCACGATAACAATAGTATAATTTTTCTTCAACTCCCCAATCAAGTCTTCAATCTTTGATGTGGAAAGCGGATCCAGAGCCGAGGCCGGTTCATCCATAAGAATTACCTCCGGCCTGATGGCCAGCGCCCGCGCAATGCAAAGTCGCTGCTGCTGTCCGCCGGAAAGCATATATGCATTGTGATCCAGTATATCCTTGACCTCATCCCAGAGGAATGCCCGTTTCAGTGAATCCTCAACCACCGTGCGAATAATAGCTTTATCTTTGATACCGTTGACTTTCAAACCATAGGCGATATTATCAAAAATTGACTTGGGAAACGGGTTTGATTTTTGAAAAACCATACCGATCCGCGTCCTTATCGTCGATGGATCATTAAAGTCACGATAGATATCCTTCCCGTCCAGGGTCACAACTCCGGTCATCCGCGTATCAGGGATTATTTCATTCATCCGGTTCAGCGTTCTCAGAAATGTTGATTTGCCGCAGCCGGACGGCCCGATCAGCGCGGTGACACGATTCTTTTCAATATCCATCGATATTCCATGCAGTACCTTATTGGCGCCGTAGTAAAAGTCGATATCCCTGACTACCAATTTGTAAACAGGTGTCCCGTTTCGTTTTTCAGAGGCTGTCATACACGGCCTGTCCTTTTTGACATCAATTGTACTATCATACGGTTGCACGCTTTTTCCTCATGCTTGATCTGATATAAATGGCCACGAAATTCAGAATAAAAGTCAAAACCAGAAGAACCAATACGGTACCATATAGAATCGGTTTGGTGGCTTCCACATCAGGCGACTGGGTCGCCATTACGTAAATATGGTAGCCCAGTTCCATGAACTGATCGTTCAATTTGCCGGGTAAATACGGCAGGTAATAAGCCGCACCGGTGAACATGATCGGGGCCACTTCTCCGGCCCCGCGGCTGACGGCCAGGATAGCGCCGGTCAGAATTCCCGGCAACGCCTGAGGTATGATTACCCGGCCGATGGTCTGCAGCCGGGTGCCACCAAGAGCATAGCTGGCCTCTTTCAGTTCGCGCGGAATGGTACGAAGCGCCTCCTCGGTAGAAATAATAACCACCGGCAGGGTTAACAGAGCCAGGGTCAATGACGCCCAAATAATGGCCGGTTGTCCCCAGACAGGCCCTTCATTGTCATAGAAGATTGAATCCAGACCACCACCGACAAAACCGATAAAAAAGCCCAGCCCGAACAGCCCGAATACAATCGAGGGCACGCCGGCCAGGTTATTTATGGCCACCCGTATAATCCGGGTAATTTTCGAGGACGGGCGGGTAAACTCATGCAAATATATTGCGGTCAGAACGCCAAACGGGACGACCGCTATAACCATCAGTATCACCAGGGCAACGGTTCCGAAAATGGCGGGGAAGATTCCCCCGGCCTCCATCCCGTTCTCAGGGGGATGCGTTAGAAACTCCCAGTTGATAGTCCCGATGCCTCCGAGGAAAATATTTCCCAGAATAATCAGCAGCATAGTGACAATAATCGCTACCGCCAGAAAGGTCAACCCACGCGGTATGGTGCCACTCGTTTTGGGTTTAAATTCCAGCGGCCCCGACAAAGATACCGCTGAAACCGTATTATTATTCTGAACAGTCTTCACTATGTTTTCCCCTGAAGTTTCTGTTTGAGCCTGACCAGTACCATATCACCGCCCAGATTGATGGCAAACGTAAACACAAACAGCAATGTTCCTAAGAAAAACAGGACGCTGTAATGGGCGCTGCCGAAAACCACCTCGCCCAGTTCGGCCGCAATGGTCGCTGAGAATGTCCGCCCCGAATCAAAGATGCTGGTTGAAATAATAGCCGCATTTCCGGAAGCCATGAGGACTATCATCGTCTCCCCCACGGCACGGCCAAATCCCAGCACCACTCCGGCGGAGATACCGGGCAGAGCGGCCGGGAAAACCGTCATGAATGATACCTGCCAGGCATTGGCGCCGAGCGCGGTCGAGGCCTCCCGTAAAGATTGCGGCACCGAAGTCATGGCGTCCTCGGCCACCGTAAAAATAATCGGTATGGCCGCCAGGCCAAGGGCAATACCGGCATTAAGAGTATTCAATCTAAATGTCAGACCGAGTACATTCTGAAGAAAAGTCGCCAGTATGATAAGTGCAAAAAAGCCGAGGACCACCGAGGGTATGGCCGCCAGAAGCTCGATTACCGGTTTAATTATCTCTCTAACCCGCCGGGAGGCAAATTCCGATGAATAAATCGCCGCGCCAATCCCGAGAGGTACAGCAAACAGCATGGCCACCATAGCAGCCTTGATAGTCCCGATAAATAGCGGAAATAGAGAGTATTTAGGCACTTCCGAATTCGGTTGCCAGGAGAATTTGGGATCGCGTCCTTCATAATACTGCTGTTTGAAGACCATTTTATCAAGGCTGGCCTCCTCCTGGATTTCAGGGTCGGTGAAAATCGGAACGGCCTCTTTGAATATGAATACAAAGATCAGCAGTACCCCGATCAGCGCCGTAAAAGCGCTGACCATGATTATTTTTTCACCCAGATATTCCCTGAATCTGGATTTTGGCTTTAGCTGAAATTTCTCCATATCTTGCATCTACCACGGGGCGCAATTATTTCAACATCTGGGCTTTGGCTCTTTCTTCAGGAAGCGGAACATAGTCAATATCCTCGGCGATTTTCTGACCCTCTTTCGATAAGGCCCAATTCACCAGTTTTTTCAGGCGGCCGGTAGGCTCGCCGTTGAAAAACCAGTACAGGTCGCGTGATATCGGATAGGAACCATTGGATACCGTTTCGGGAGACGGCTTGATGGCCGGGTCGTTGTCAAGTTTCCTTACGGCGGCATATTTTACCCCTTTGGCCCAGGCAATGCCGCCATATCCGATACCGTTGACATCCTTTGAGACGGCATTCACGACCGCCGCCGTACCCGGAAGAGTCTGGGTATAATCCGAATAGTCTTCCTTATTGAGTACTTTCTTTTTGAAGAAGGCATAGGTGCCGGAATTGTTCTCGCGGCCGTATAGAATTATCCGGGCGTCATTTCCTCCGACTTCCTTCCAGTTAGTTATCGCGCCGGTGTACATACCTTTAAGCTGGGCAAAGCTGAACTCGTTAATCGGATTTTTCTCATTCAGGAATACCGCAATTCCGTCAAGTGCAACCGATACACGATATGGCTTGATTCCCAGTTGTTCAGCCTTTTTATACTCTTTTTCCTTCATATCACGGGAGGCTTCGCAGATATCCGTTGCACCGTTTAAAAGCGCCGCAATTCCGGTTCCCGAACCGCCGCCTGATACCTGAATAACAGCATCTTCGTTCCTTTTCATGTATTCTTCGGCCCATCTCTGACCAAGACGAACTAAAGTATCGGATCCCTTGATCGTAATCGTAGACCCGGCCACAAGAATCCCCACACTGCCCAGCATAAGCATCAACACTGCTGGAAAAATCAGCTTTTTCATTTCATACTCCTAAAATTTTAATTTCAGGTCTATCTGCCACCGTTCAAAGTCGGTGGTTTCGTTCTCTTCAAGATCAATCCGATTATTGAAATAAGTCACGGCAAGCGTGGTATGATCCATCAATTGATATCCCAGATTGATCTCATGCCCTTTGGCGTCGGTGCCGCCGCCGCGAAAATCCGAGTCGGCATAAATTCCCACCACCGCATCTTTTTTAACCTGACGGTAATTGTATCGAACCGACCAGTTCCCCGGCTTTTTGGTTTTGCCGGCGCTGATTCCAAACAGCCATCCATCGTCCAAGCTGTCGACGGCCGTATTGGTGACATAATCACCGAAAAATGTCACGGGGACCTCCCCAAAATTGAGAGATACGGCGCCGTATGCTTCGATTAATTCGAAGTCTGATGCATAGTGCATGACAGTTTCTCCATCATCATCCACCTCAATGAAAGAGTTGCCGCACATATCCTCATTATCGTAGAAAGGAAAGTATCCCCTGGCATTCCCGTAACTGAAATAGGACACACCAGCGGTTATTTCGCCTTTTTTGTCATTGAGATGATAAGTCATTTGCACCTGTCCGCCAGCCAGGTACGAATCGTCAGCCTGTTTGCGTTCCTCGATCCAGAATCCGGAGCCGTTCAGTTGCATGGTTATATTTGAAAACCTGTTA
>DAOWOO010000268.1 GCA_030642025.1 Candidatus Zixiibacteriota bacterium
AACCGGAGCTGGCAGCCGCCGGAAAAAACTAAAAAGGAACCGTCTCCCGCTGAGCCGGAGGTTACTCCCGGATTAAGTGCAACCGTCAAAAGAATCGTCTGGGTTGCCGGGATTGCCGGAGTAATTATATGGGCGCTGACGGCCGGTTTTGAAAGTCAGGCCCCGAAAATTACCACCATGCGCCCCGACGCCGAAACAATAGCCGGACACGTACTGCAAAACCATAATATTAACCTCGATGACTCATGGGAGATGTTGAGTTGTGTCGAAATCCCCAATGACCTGGATGACCGCTTTGTATGGCAGGAATCGGACGAAAACAGCTACCGGGCGCTGATGGGTACATATCTGGATCCGGTCTTCTGGGAAGTTCGCTTTGTGCGCTTCGAGGGTGACGTTGCCGAGCGTGCCGAAGAGTACAACGTACATATCGGTAATCAGGGAAAGCTGTTGCGGTTTATTCATACTCTTCCCGAATCGCGGCCCGGCGACAGCCTGACCGAGGAGGCCGCGCGGGCTATAGCCCTGGCCACGATTGCCGAAAAATTCTTTCTGGATACAACCATGCTCAGGGAAATATCGGCGTCTCCGTCAAAACTTCCCGAACGCACCGACTGGACATTTACCTTCGCCGATACGGCGCATTATCCTCTGGAACAGGGAGAGGCGCGCCTGACGATTGAGATTTCCGGCAATGAAGTAACCGACTACGCCCGGTACATTCATATTCCCGATCAATGGCAGAGAGATATGCGTAACCGGGAGAATATCCTAGGTATCATAAACGCTTCCTGTGTTATGCTAATATTTTTAGTCTTTGTGGCCGGAGGGATTATGGCCGTAGTAAGTTGGACGCGCGCCGCTTTTTCGCCCTCGACCTTCCTGATGTTTTTCATATTTCTATTCGTTATGGGTGTAGTCCGCACCTTAAACAGCTGGCCCTGCATCGAGGCGCAGTTCACCACTGCGCAACCGTACACCAACCAGGTTCTTATGGCGGTAGCATTACCGTTGATACTCCTGATATTCATTGCCGCCGGACCGGCTATGCTGATAGGCTTTATTCAAAAGTGGCGGCGTCCCCAGCAAGCCGATACCGGCGCGGGCACCGTAATCACCGGCTTTGCCGTCGGCGCCCTGGCGGCCGGATTGATATCCCTCATTGCGGCCCTGTTCAAACCGTCACTGATGCCAATATGGGCGGATTTCGGATCACTGGGTAAGTACTTCCCGATTCTCGACGGAGCAATCAGCCGCCTTAGCGGCGTCAGCCTGGACGGCTTTATCATGGGTTCGACCATCCTCATGTTCTTATTCACCTTTGTCGATCGGTTTTCCGATGGTTGGACCAAACGTAAAGCCGTGTTCACCGCCGTCCCGATTTTATTAATCCTCGTTATGGCGGGAACCAGGGCCGAGAGCATTCCTTACTGGATAATTTTCGGTGTGTTGGCCGGGATTATGTACTTGCTGTTGTATCGGTTCATATTCCGCTATCAACTGGCGCTGATACCGCTTATGTTTGCGGGCATGATTATTCTCGGCGAAGTACGGCAGATTATTTTAAACCCGCATCCCGCCGCCATACCGGGTGCGATTATATCGATCATACTGGTGGGTTTGATAGCCGTATGGTGGCATAGAAAGCTGAACAGGTATTAACCTGTGAGACTGATGGCCGGGTGACTCACCGCTTGCGGATTGTTGAAAAACCCCGCCGACAGTTGTGTCAGGTCTTGATCCCGTGTAAATGGGATTGTGACCTGACATCTAAGTACATGTTAGACAAGGGCGGCAGGTCACACGAATCCACCGACCTGGATTCGCAAGACCTGCCGCAACCAAATACTGAAACTTCTTCAACATGCCCCTGGGGGGGGATATCTTGACCTGAGCCGCTTTTAAACGAAGGCGACTGAAACCTGCAAGATTGTACACATGAAATGTTTCGGCCACTCAAAGTCTGAGGTGCGGCAAAATGGCTAATCTTCAGAAACCGGGAAAATATTTCTATTATGCCCTGGCGGCAATTATACTCGGTATGACGCTACTTCGAATACCGCCGGCCGATGGATTTTTCACTCTGAATGTCGCTCCGGTTTTTCTGTTATTGGGATACCTGATTTTGGTACCGACCGGGTTATGGCCGCAGAATAATGATATTATCATTCAAAAAAAGCGGACGGCTTATTTCAGCCTGTTGTTGCCCGACAGAATCGGCGCTTATATCGTTTTTTTATCGGCGTTCCCGGTCTACCTCTTGACCTTATGGCCGACAGTCGGATGGTGGGATTCCGGTGCATATGTCACCTGTTGTTACACTCTCGGAGTAACCGGCCCGCCGGGTTCAATCCTGCTTCAACTTCTGGGGCGAGTCTGGTCATTTGCCCACCTGTTCCATAGCCCGGCGATACAAATCAATTCCCTGATAGCTTTAATATCATCCTTGTCGGCTGTGGTTGTGTACCATACCATTGTAAGAATTCTCGGGAATATCTCCCGCTCCGGGAATCACGTATCATTCAGCATGATTGCATCATCGGCCATCGCATCGCTGACTCTGGCGTTTACATACACGATCTGGACCCGCTCGATCTATGCCAATCCGTATGCGCTGTCGCTTCTGGCCGGGTCAGTATTGGTTTATCTGTCGGTTCGGTGGTGGGAAAGCGCCGACAGTACCGGCGGCGGCAATTTTCTGCTGCTTCTGGCTTTTGTAATCGGCCTCGATATGAGTGTTCACCGAAGTAATATTCTATTGATACCGGCGCTGGCAATAATGGTATTAATACGCCGCCGTCAGGCATTTCTGGATATCAAACTCTGGCTGGGAGCTGTTTTACTGTTTGTCCTGGGTATGTCGATGCAGGTCGCAGTCATGCTCCGGTCACAGTTAGGGCCGGAAATTAACATTAGCAGTCCGGACAATCTGAAAGGACTCTGGAATTATTTAACACTCAGCATGTATGGTCTCAACACTTTCGGATCCGACTTATTACAGCGTAAAGCGCCGTTCTGGGATTATCAGGTGAACCATATGTATCTGCGATACTTCGGCTGGAACTTCATCGGACTGGACCAACCCACCGACGGTATCAGGTGGCGGGCGCTGTGGGGACTGCCGTTTATTATCGGTCTTACGGGAGCAATGTACCATTTCTTCAAGCAATATAAACAGGCCTTATTTCTGCTTGTTATGTTCATATTCGCCGCCGGAGGAGCAATTGTATATCTTAATGTACCCGACGGTTTTTTTCGTGAGATGGATCGTCACTACCTGATTTCATTTCTTCTATTCGCTCTTTGGATCGGAGTTGGATGTTACTCTCTTTTCTATCTCGCTGAAAAAAGTTTCGGGGGTATATCCAAAGCCGGTATTGCCACGGCAATTGCGCTTATCATCGCTCTGCCGCTAAACATGCTTCGAGCCAATTGGAGTATTTCGGATATGAGCGGTAATTTCTATTGTTACTCCTATGCTTACAACACTCTCCAATCCTGCGAGGATGATGCAATTCTTTTTAC
>DAOWOO010000302.1 GCA_030642025.1 Candidatus Zixiibacteriota bacterium
CGGAGTTATAAATTCAATTTTTGCCCGGGCCATCAAAGTTGACGGCTTCTTGATAATGACCTTTGTATAAGTCGGTTCCACCAGGCGGTCAATCCGGTCTTTGTTAAACGGCCTTATTATTAAAAATCTCGGCACGAATTTGATACTCACCGAACTTTCACCCAGCGTTCCCAGTGTGTAAGTGAAATCGGCCGTTTGGTTTTTGTAACTTATCTCACCCTTAAACACCAGAGAATCGGGCCGGAGAGATTTGAGCTTGTCCTGAGGAATATCAACGAGGTATTCCTGGATCGATGAACTGTACGGCTGTATCTGAGTTTTCAGGGCGTAGATTACTTTTGCTTCATTTGACCAGTATGGATGAAAACTCACCGTCCCGCTGGTCACGTTAAGCGGCCCGTTATTATAAATGCGCGAAATAAACTTAACCTTGTTCCCTTCGGGGGTGCTTCGAATCACTATATCTCCGGAATATTCCACTCCCAGTTCATGGAAAATCGCCGATGCGGTCTGTTCTTTCATCTCAGACAGGTATTCGCCAAGAAGGGTGACGCTGTCACCCGCCACCTTGGTAAGATATATATGTTCAATCTCTTTTAACTTTTTCAGGGCGGTCAGCATTATCTTGATTCGTTCGCCTCCCTCCTTTCCCGCGGCCTTTTCGAGATACTCCAGATAATCATGCGATTTATCACGAAGCGATATGCGGTGAAAAGAGTGCCGGACATATTCGGCAACCATTTTATCCAGCTTAAACCGGTCAATCCCGGCCAGGAAACCGGACTGCATGGCACCTGAATCACCGGTTTCCAGAAGATCATAAACCGTGTATGTCTCCTGCTGATTATCGACCATGGCCAGATCGGAAAAATCCCCGGCCAGAGAGGCCAGATCATCATACGAACGGCTCAGGTAACGCTGAGCATTAAGATAAATGCTGGACTGATCCCCCTTGTCCACCCGCCTGTAAAATTTATGTATTGAAAGCGCCGACCCTTTCCAGAGTTCATAACTTCGCAGGAAATTTTCAAACGCTTTGGCCGGCCACTGGGTGAACGTCCCGGCAAAGATAACAATATCGGGAAAACGATACCCCAGTATTGCCGCGGCCGCCGAATCAAGGTGTGCCGCCGAGGTGTCGGGTAGAAGGACCCGTACCGATGACATATAATGCTTTGTAAGTTCTTTTTTTTGGAGTCGATAAACCGGGCCGATATCAATTGTCGCCAGATCAACCCGGCAGTGATTTTCGACGCCGAGATAGTAAATTAACGGCCAGTCGATAGATGATTCATCCTCATAAAGATAAAGCACCTTTATATCATTCAGGAGATTATCAAGCGAAACCGCCGATACTACCAGCGGAGTAAAAAGTAGAGCAAATAACAGCGATAAAATACGAACGTTTCTCATCATGCCGAATATAGAAAGATGCCGATTGGCGATCAAATAAAAAAAACCGCCGGGCAATAACCGGCGGCTCAATTGACATTTAATACTATTTAAAGCAATTGATCGGCTTTGAGCTTTTGATACAGCTTGTCGGCGATTTCCTCCGGGGTTTCACCCTCGATTATTTCCCCCTGTTTGCGCGGCGGGGGTGAGGCTGTTTTTTCCCTTTTGGTGTACGAATTCTCTCCGACTCCGGAGCCGTCCAGTCCTATATCAGAGGCTGACCATCTGGTGATCTGGGCCTTCTTAGCCATCATCTTGCCTTTCAGCGATGGCAGGCGCGGCTCATTTATTTCCTTTACCACTGACACAACCGCTGGAAGAGTCAGATCAACCACATCGTAACCTTCCTCGGTGGTTCGCCAGACCTTGATTTTATCTCCCTCGACCGATTCCACTTTCTTGATAAACATTGCCTGTGGCAGACTCAGATGAGCCGCTACCGCTCCGGGAACCTGTGATGAGTCGTCATCGATAGCCTGTTTTCCGGCCAGAATGAGATCGTATTCCCCAAGTTTCTTAAGACCGGCCGAGAGGATTTTACCCACTGCTTGCGGATCGGATTTTTCAAAAGCCGGATCGGCGATAAGGTAGGCGGCGTCAACCCCGAGAGCCAGGCAGTTACGCAAAGCTGATTCCGCCCGGTCGGTACCGACCGTAATAACGGCCACTTTTCCGCTATGGGCTTCTTTTAACCTGAGCGCTTCCTCGACGGCATATTCATCTAACGGATTAACCACCCCCGGTCCCGATGGCAGGACCACATCATTGGCGGCCTCGTCGACTTTTACCAGTTCGATTTCAGGAACCTGTTTAATCAGGACAACGATATTCATTCAATCCTCCGTAAGAGATTTGTCATAAATTATGAATGTGTAAGAAAACAATTTTTAATCTCGATGTCAATCGGCTGGGCATATAAAATGACCGCTAAATACCGACATATCAGGAGTGGTTATTTTTTTTGGACGTATTATCGTTGACCCTGTCTGTTTCACCTATTTTCCTGACATTATCCAGTGCCGTTGCGGCGGCGTGTTGTTCGGCCTCCTTTTTGGTAGCGCCGATTCCCGTCCCGGTAATTTTACCATTGGTGTGAACGGCAACTTTAAATATCTTTTCATGATCGGGTCCGCTTTCAGAGACCACCTCATAATGCGGCGGCGAGTCTCCACGGGCCTGGAGATATTCAAGAAGATCACCCTTGAAATTCGGCTGGGCGATGTTGGCCAGGATATCTTTTTTGCGGGCTATCAGTATCCGCATGATGAAATCTTTTGCTGCCCGAAGACCACCGTCAAGATAGACCGCCCCGATTACTGCTTCGAGGGTATCGGAGATTATCGAATGTCGTTCACGGCCGCCGGTACGTTCTTCATCAGGCGAGAGAAATATTAAATCGTTCAGACCTGATTCCAGAGCAACTGAAGCCAGCGAGGTTTCATTCACCAGTTGAGCTTTGGTCTTGGTCAGATCACCTTCATCAAAATCATGATTGGCTTTAAAAAGATGTTCGGCAATAACCGCTCCCAGAATCGAATCGCCCAAAAACTCCAGCCGTTCATTGGACCGGGCGTTATGGTCGATACTGCGGACAAAACTGCGGTGAGTCAGGGCTTCCCTGAGATATTCTACATTATGAAAACGATACCCGAACCGGCGGTGAAAATCATCGATAACCAGAGCCGCTCGCCTCTCTTCAGATTGTGTCAAGAGGTGTTTGAAATATCTAATAAGTCCCACAAC
>DAOWOO010000291.1 GCA_030642025.1 Candidatus Zixiibacteriota bacterium
AGGGCCATCTGGAATTCATATTCAAAGTCGGATACGGCCCTGAGGCCCCTGACAATGGCGCCGGCGTTAAGTTCTCCGGCCAGATTTGCGAGAAGTCCGTCGAATTTGATTACTTCAATATTCTCTATATCCCGCAGGCTTTCTTTCACCAGATCGAAACGCTCATCCTGATCGAAAAGCGGAGCTTTGCCGATATTTTTCGCAACGGCGACAATAAGATGGTCAAACAGATGTACCGCCCTGTTAATCAGCGATATATGTCCATTGGTTATCGGGTCAAACGAGCCGGGATAAATAGCGACCCGGCGCCCATCAGTCTTTTTTTGCTTTTTCTGCGGCATAAAAGCTTACCTCGGTCTGTCCGAACTTTCGGCTTTTTATCAACACCATCCGGCGGCTTTCCTTATCCTGCCCGGCGCGGTGCTCAATAATAAGAAAACCATTCTCGGCAAGCAAGTTATATCGCATGACCGTATTGATTATATCCGATGGAGGATAGTCGGCATAGGGCGGGTCGGCGAAAATAACATCAAATTTCCGCCCGTTATCGGAAAGAGAGGCGCAGGCGGCTTCGTAGTCGCAGTCTATCAGTTCCGCTTTCAATCCCAGAGAATCTAAATTCTCCCGAATAATTTTTGCCTGGTCTTTACCCTTTTCCACAAAGACGGCGGTATGAGCCCCCCGCGAGAGCGCCTCGATACCCAGCGCACCCGACCCGGCAAAAAGATCGAGAACATCTTGATCTATAATATCATGCATGAGGATAGTGAAAATAGATTGCCTGAGTTTGTCGGTGGTCGGACGGGCCGCCAGACCGGGGGTTGTCTTTAATTTACGGCCCCGCAATGTACCTCCGGTTACCCGCATAACTCTGTCAGATATCGACTGTCAGCCCCAGACCTACCAGAAAACGGTGGGCATTATCCAGGGTCTCCGGAGAAAATGAAGCACTCTTCATTGACGGGAACCCGACCCCAACTTTCATCCTTACTTCAATCTGTTCGATCAGACTATCATCGACCGACGATCCGCTGACAAGAATCCTTGAAAGAGGAACAGAACGGCCGGTCCTGAACAGGCCGGCCAACTGGAACTGCAGAGTCGCCGCCAGATCAACCGCAAAATGACCGTTATGATTTGACCGGCGGTCGGTACTTCCCGTTGAACTGTACAATGCACCCGGAAGGGTCGGGGAGTTATCCCAGAGGAAACAGTACGACCCGATATTTTCCGAAATATCGAGAAGACATATCAGCTCGCCCCCCTCCGAACGGCAATAATACCGGTAACCGTCGGCCAAAGCCAGAGAGCGAAGCTTAAACCCGGCCGGTTTTGTAAATCTATCAGTCAGGCGATCGATCCGGTTGTCCACACAGATCCGGTTGTACCCCACGGCAAGCTTTTCATTGTTGCCGTTTAAGTCATACACTTCCATGTAATACGCTTCGGGCGGATCCAGAAGCGAGGTCGAAAACTCAAACTGCGCCATTTGCCGGGGATCAAGATTTCTATCATCGCTCAGAGTTACCCGTTTGATTATCGCCTCAGATTCAGGGACTGAAAAATAGAGATCGCTTTCAATATCGAATGTCCCGGACGGTTCATAATCGCCTTCAATTTCCTCCAGCGAGTCAATTTTTACCATACCGGAAACCATCGACCGTGAAACCAGTCTGATTTTGTCTCCGGCCGTATCCAGTCCGTATCGCTTCCGTTTCAGATCTACCACGGCCGCACCTTGAGATAGTCCTTTATTTTCCCGAATGTCTTTCGGCCGATACCGTGCACTTTGATTATGTCATCAATCGATTCGAACCTTCCGACACTGTCGCGGAAATGCACAATTCTCGTTGCCAGAACCGGCCCGATTCCGGGAATCAACTCCAGCGAATCAGCCGGCGACAGGTTCAAATCGACTATGAAAACCGGGGCATAACGCCTGTCATCATCGCCGATACTGACTACCAGTTTCATGGCATTCTGATCAGTCTCGGCAAAACTGGTAAGAATCCGAAAGGCGGACACAACCACAAGAACAATTACCAGCGCCAGCACCAGTTTCAACTGTGTCGATGTAAAATCAAAAAAACGATTCATTCTTATAAAGACCC
The DNA here is from genome assembly GCA_030642025.1 of Candidatus Zixiibacteriota bacterium. GTDB lineage: Bacteria > Zixibacteria > MSB-5A5 > GN15 > PGXB01 > DAOWOO01. The sequence continues at coordinate 2,112 of DAOWOO010000291.1, forward strand.
AAAGTCGTGTGATGATTAATATGACAATATATAGGTTCTATTTAAAAAATCAACTTTCTTTGAGATTGGGTATATCTTCTTTAACACGCCGGAAAACCCTGGCTTCATTGGTATGATTATGCTTGGGGTTCAAAAAATGAAGCAGCCGATCAATTATCGATGGTGTCGAATGATAAACCTGTTCCAAACGGCCCAGATATCTGGTCAGTGAATCGACATGCTCTTCGATACGATTATCAGAGTAGATAATAACATAGTCAATATCATCAAGCTGCCGGAGAATAGTATCACGGACATGCAATTCAGACCAATTGTTCAGGGTATCAAGAACAGGCGTATTGAAACCGGCATAGACTTTCGGAAGCAGGCGGTATCGTTCAGTGCGGTCAACCAGAACAGTTGCGACATCATCCTGGGTGGATAGATACACAAACGGCTCCACCATTCCCTTGTGGGCATAGTTGACGGTAAACGGAACCAGCAAAGCGATATTAAACACCACCGCAGCCGCGGCAATATATCTAAACAGCTTTCTTATCACGGTATTTTTGCTCGATTCTGACAGCCAGCCGTGAAGGCCGACCGATCCCATTACCACCAGAAGCGAAAAAATCGGCACCATGTACCGCTCTTCCTTATGCGTAATCAGGCAATGGGCGACAATAAACGAAATCACCGCCGCAAAGATGATAATATGCTCTTTTATGATATGTTTCCGCAAAAACGACAAAAGAAAATAGAGCGAAAAAGGCGGTATGAAGATACCGAACACCAGCGCTATATATATCCAGAACGGCTGCGGTAACGGCGGCCGAGTTTCGAGAATGAACTCGCTTCCCAGAAGATTCAGAGTCGAGTTGGCGAAACTGCCGAGATAAGACAGATCCAGAAAGCCGCTGGCTGTAATCATAACCAGCACACCGGCGCAAAAAACAAGCATCGAGCGAACTGACCGGGAATAATACCATATCGCCGGAGCCATAAAGGCCACCGAGATGGCGACATTAAACCGTACCATCCAGCTTAACCCGCACAGGATTCCGGCCAGCACCAGGCGGCCGCCGCTGTTATCACGGCTTCCCGTATATGCAAAATAGACTCCCGGCACCAAAAACGCCTCGGCCACCTTTTCAATCAGGGTCCGGGCCGAGAGGTACGGCATGAGAAAATGCCCG
>DAOWOO010000168.1 GCA_030642025.1 Candidatus Zixiibacteriota bacterium
ATTCTGTCATGAATACGGCCACTTTATCGGTTTGCCTGACCTTTATGATATCCGCGATTTGACTCAAACATCGGTCGGGTTGGGGAACTGGTCACTGATGGCGACCGGTTGCTATAACGGCGGATCGCGCCGCCCGGCACATCTCGATGCTTGGTGCAAGTCTTTTCTCGGATTCGTTGAGGCGATTGAAATCACCGAAAACCAGACTGATGTCATCATTCCGCAAGTTGAGACCGATCCGGTTGTATATAAGTTATGGGCCGATGGTGATTACTCCGGATCGCAGTATTTTTTAATTGAGAATCGCCAAAAGGTCGGTTTTGATGCTGGCCTGCCGGGCGAGGGATTGCTGATTTATCATGTCGATGAAAATGCCGGCGACAGCCAGGGAAACAATACCAATCGTTTGCGCTATCATGTGGCGCTGGAGCAGGCCGATGGTGAATTGCAACTGGAATATTTAAAAGGAAATCGTGGCGATGCCGGCGATCCGTTTCCCGGAATATGGAATAAACGTTCTTTCGATGATATAACAACTCCCGGCAGCCGGGCGTATGGAGATATTATCACAAAAGCGGCGGTTTGGGATATATCCGATTCCGATTCCTTAATGACGGCCAATTTCGATATTACCTGGTCGCATCCGTATTTTGTTCTGGAATCGGCCGACTTTTCCGATGCCAATCGGAACGACCTGCTGGAAGCGGGGGAGCCGGTCGAGTTTTTCTTTGAGATAAGCAACCACCGGCTTGAGGCTTCGGGGATTACAGTTACCCTTTCAATTGAAAATGACAATATCGAATTTGCATATCCTCAAGTTTTTTTTAATAGTATTCCAGGCGACGGCGGCGTCAGGAAAAACATCACCGCCCCGATTGTATTCACCGTGGCCGACAGTCTGGTCCCGGAATATGACACGTTTTACGTAACCGTCGAATCGGCTGAACCTGTTTGGGATACGACCTTTGCCATGGAGCGGATAATCGGTCACCCGCAGGTGCTATTGGTTGACGCCGACAGGGGCGCCTGGTATGAGTATATTTATCTCGATGATCTCTATCGCCACCGAATACCGGCGAAAGTATGGGACAAGGAAGTTGACGGAACGCCGCCGGCAGATATCATGAATGATTTCGGGACAGTAATCTGGTTTACGGGCGATACATCGGATAACTTAATCTCAAGAGGCGATATTAATTCAATCAAGGCGTATCTTGACAACGGCGGAAATCTTTTTCTAACCGGCCAGCAGATTGCGGGTGAACTGTCAGTTGAGGATTCGGCCTTTATGACCGATTATCTTCATGCCCGGGACAATGGTGACGGATTTCATTTTATCCATGAGGGATTCACCGGCTCGCCGATAGGCGACGGGCTGTCGGTGCGCTACACCAGCTATGCCAAACAGGTCTATTCCGGATCATCGCAGATAATCCCGATCAACAGCGGTGTCCCGGCTTTCAGTTATGCCTCCGGCGGCTATTCGGCGGTAAGTTTTTCAGGGCATTATAATGTCGTCTTTTTCAACTGGGGCTATGAGGCTATTGACAACAACAACACCGAATACGACAGTCGTGACGTTCTGTTTCAAAGAATCTTTGAGTTTTTCGGCGGCGTCAAAACCGATGTTTACGACGGCTCCGGCTTTGCGTATGTTCCCGATAACCTGTCTCTTGAAGAAAACTATCCGAACCCATTTAATTCAATTACGACTATTCGATATGCGCTGACCGGGGCCGGGAAGGGTTCTATGCTTCAGACCCGGCTGAAAATTATCAATATTCTGGGTCAGGAGGTCAGGAGCCTGGTTGACAAAATTCAGGCGCCAGGTGAGTATATGGTCGAGTGGGACGGTACCGATAATTCCGGACGGCGGGTGGCCAGCGGGGTATATTTTTATCGGCTTGTCAGCGGCAACGAAATTGTAACCAAAAAAATGCTTCTTCTTAAATAAAACCTATTTCATTTCTTCCGCACTTCAGCCGCCCCTTCTCCGGGGCGGTTTTCTTTTGGAATAACATTCAATTGACAGGTCGTATCAGGATGCATAGATTGATTCACACTATATGGAGATAGAATTGTGACAAGCCGGTTTATTTTCGGGCAGTACAAGCCGAAAGACTCATTCGGGCACCGGCTCGACCCGCGGGCCAAGATATTTTTTGCCGTTTACCTTATGGTTTTATCGGTTTTTACCACGTCGGCAGGCTTTTATCTTGCCCTTATTCTGGGTCTTTTGCTATTACTGCAACTTTCAAGAATCTCGCTGGGAATGGTTCAGCGCAATATCAGACCATTTTTTATTCTGATTATAATCACGGCCTTGTATCACCTGCTTTTCTCCGCGCGGGATACGGCGACAGTATTCAATATTTTCGGATTCAGATTGACCGAAGGCGGTCTGACCATGGCGGCCGGGTTTTCCTTAAGGGTGCTGGTTTTTGTCGGCATTGCCTTCTTCCTGTCGCTGACCATTATGCCGACCGACCTGGCTGATTCACTGGTGAACTGGCTAAAACCGCTTAAGAAGTTTCGGGTTCCCGTCAATGATATAGGCCTGATTTTATTTATTGCCATGCGCCTGATACCGGTGCTGGCCGAAGAGCTTGACACGATACGCAAAGCCCAGATGGTTCGCGGCGTCGATTTTTCCGGGGGACTTGTTAAGAAAGCGCGCAAGCTGGCTTTTCTGCTGATTCCGGTATTCCAGTCGGCCTTGCGGCGGGCCGATGATCTGGCGCTGGCTATTGAGTCGCGCGGGTATATAAGTAGTGCCGAAAGATCGTCATACCGAATATTTAAAATGCAAACCGCCGACTGGCTGTTTCTGGCATTCTCGATATTGACGGCATTGATTTTATTTTATCTAATCGGGTAGTCTTTGTGCCGGAGAAGAATATTAAACTGGTCATACAGTATAAGGGGACCGATTTTGCCGGATGGCAGTATCAACCCAATACCGCCACGGTGCAGGAAGAAATTGTCAGGGCAATTGAGATGGTGACCGGGCAAAAGGTCACGCTCTACGGTGCGGGGCGGACCGATGCCGGCGTTCATGCCCTGGGACAAGTGGCCAATTTCAAAATTGACCATTACCTGCCGGTGGAGAAATACAGGGATGCCATCAATTTCTACCTTCCCCGGACAATTCTGATTAACTCGGCGATTGAGGTTTCGGATGATTTCAATTCACGCTATGCCGCCCGATGGAGATTTTACCGCTATATTATTACCCGCGAAAAAAGCGCCCTCTATTTCGATTATCACTGGCAATATGATTACGAGCTTGATATCGACCGTATGAATGACCTGGCAGATATGATTGTCGGCAAACATGATTTTGCCGCTTTCTGCGTGGTAGCCTCGCAAAAGAAAAATAATGAATGCGATATACACTCGGCCGCATGGCGGCGGCACGGATCACAGATGATTTTTGAGATAAAAGGCAATCGGTTTTTGCATACCATGGTGCGCTCACTGGTCGGCACGATGTCGCAGGTCGGGCACGGGAACGATGTCTTGACATTGGACGGGTTTAAGGATATTATAAACTTAGGTGATCATACACGAATAAAAATGGTCGCACCTGCCAGAGGATTGTATCTGGTCGAGGTCGGCTATTAAAGATGAGGTTCTGGAATGAAATTCTTTATTGATACCGCTAATCTTGACGAAATCAAGGAAGCCGCGGCGCTTGGTATTCTTGACGGAGTGACCACCAACCCGTCGCTTTTGTCTAAAGAAAAAATGCCATACCGCGAGCTTTTAACCGAAGTTTGCAAAGTCGTTAAAGGACCGGTGTCCGCCGAGGTTGTCGCTGTCGATGCCGACGGTATGATTAAAGAGGCCGAGGAGCTGGCCAAAATCGCCGATAATATCACTATCAAAATTCCGATTATTAAAGAGGGAATCAAAGCCATCAAGCGGCTCTCCGAGCAGAATATCATGACCAATGCAACTCTCTGTTTCTCGCCATTGCAGGCACTGATGGTGGCCAAGGCCGGGGCGACGTTTGTCTCGCCGTTTATCGGCCGGCTCGATGATGTCTCACATCTCGGGATGGATTTGGTCCGGCAAATTGTAACCATATATGAAAACTATGATTATGATACCGAGGTGCTGGTGGCCTCAATCCGCAACCCCCTGCATGTGGTCGATGCCGCACTTATGGGCGCACATGTAGCGACCATGCCATTTAAGGTAATTGATCAACTGATCAAACACCCCCTTACCGATATCGGTTTAAAGAAATTCCTGGCCGACTGGGAGAAGGTAAATAAGGGATGATTCCGCGGTACACCCTTCCCGAAATGGGCGAACTCTGGTCGGATCGGTCGAAATTCCGACACTGGCTCGATGTGGAACTGGCTGTCTGCCGGGCTATGGCGGATATGAAGATTATTCCGCAGAAAGCATGGCGGACGATTAAAAAGAAAGCCGATTTCGATATCAAGCGTATCAATAAAATCGAAGCGGTCACCAATCATGATGTAATCGCTTTTTTGACCTCGGTCGGCGAGTTTGTCGGCGAGGATGCCAAATATATCCATTTCGGCATGACGTCATCTGACATGCTTGATACGGCCCTGTCGCTGGTTATGAAAGAAGCGGCGGCGATTATTGATAAAAAGATCGCTGTTGTGCTTGCAAAGATTAAAAAGCTGGCAAGAAAATACAAAATGACCCCGATTATCGG
>DAOWOO010000035.1 GCA_030642025.1 Candidatus Zixiibacteriota bacterium
AGGGAAATTATATCGAGATCGAGGAAATCCGTTCAGGGCAGGCGCCGGTCAAGAAAGGCGAGAAATCATTTAACCTGTCGTACAATCCAAGGGATATTTATATTAAGCTGACATCCACCGTTAATGAAGACCTGCGCTCCGGCGACAGCCGGACTATTCTCTGGCTCCTTCCGTTCTATTCCGATGGCAGCAAATCTTACCAGTACAGAAAATTGTATCACTCCGGTGAACTCAAGCTCTTCGGCCGACGGGGGTTTTATATTATTAATATCGGGGCATCATACAATTATGAAAACCGCCACCTGTCGCAAGGTTCGGCTGTGCGCCGGGAGAAGCTTGGGCGGGTTGGTATCCGCGAAGGAAACGATTACTGGCATCTCAGTCAGGAAGGAACCTATTTTGAGTATTTCCGCGAGGGTTATTCATCGGTAACCGATGATGTCGCCGGCTATAAGATATCGGCCGGTGTTACCAGGTATGTCTCTTCGGGACAGATTAACGGTTCGGTCTCTTTCCGCCATGCCAGAGACGGCGAAGATGGTGTTTCCCGACAGTACCGCCTGGAACTCTATCCGGTAGTCCGGGCTTTCGGCTCGGGTGAGGCTTCTTTGAAAGTGGAAGGATATGTTCAGGATTTAAGCGGAGACGGGAGGGTCTCCTACCGGCTCACCGATAACCTGTCCGGGAAAAGCGGAGCGGTCTGGACATTAAGAGCGGATTATAAAATCAAAACCGATTTCCGCTTTACACTGTCATTTACCGGCCGTCATTCCGATGATCGAAAACCAAAAATTACCGGCAGAGGGGAGTTTATTGCGTCGTTTTAGCATCATAATCATAGTTCTGGCTCTGGTTGTTCAAAATGCCGCTATCGGTGGGGAAATTGAGTTTCAGGACGGTGAAAAGTTTTGGCGGCAGTCTGTATTACGGTATGCCAAAACAATCAATTTCGTCGATTATGCCGATTCGATCTCGCAATATCTGATTAATCAGGGCTTTCTTGACATTGATGTGCAATTTGTGTCCGGCAAAGATCAAAATACCCTGTGGGTGCAGTTCGGCAAACGGTATCGTGTGCGCCGAATAATTCTGGAAGACGGTATTGCGAATACGGTTCAATACAATGGAAGCTTTGATAAGACCGGAATTACTTCTGTCCTGGACTCGATAATCGAATCAAACCGGGCGCGGGGATACTATTTCTATTCGGCAGACCTTGTCAAGGCGCCTGATTGCAATCAGGCGATTGATCTGATCATGAGAATAACTCCCGGCCCGGTCGTAACGGTATCATCGGTAAATATCACCGGGTTGGAATCAACCAGCCCTGATCTTGTTAGAAGATATATTCCGATATTGCCGGGTGATACGTTAAGGCCGGCGACCATGTTCGCCTCGACAGCCAAAATCAAGCGGCTTGATTTTATCCGCCCTGTAAAAGATCCGTATATTGTGCCTGATGCCGGTTATAATACCGCCTCGGTTGTTTATGAATTCACTGAGCGCCGCCAGTTTGCGATTGACGGAGCCGCCGGGTATTCGCCTGATGACGACGGCAATTTTATCTGGTATGTAAACACCCGCCTGCAGAACTTTTTCGGCGGGGGGCGGAAGCTCCGCCTTATGATCGACAAACGAGAAAAAAACAGATCGGTTTTCAGCGCCGGTTATGCCCAACCGATATTCCTGATCGGCACCGGAGAGGCCGGGTTGCACCTTCACACCCGTGATTACCGCGACCAGTTTTATGAGTTTTCTTTTGATGGCCGGTATCGTCTTGATCTCAACGCCGCGGTAGCAGTCAATTTCGGGCTGGGCTGGAAAAATGTTGAGCCGTCTGACCGGTCGCTTCGTTCTTATGAAACATATATGGCCGCGGCCGGAGTCAGGTTTGGCGGTATTGATGATGGCCGTTTATCGGCCGGATCATATTCGGTTTGCTGGGATATTCAATACCTGGGCCGTCGTTACCGGCCCGGTGATAGTAGTTCCGATCTTGAACGCGCTGTTTACAATGATACGCGAAATAGTCTGATACTTGAATCAACGCTGAGACTGTTTAATGGCTTTACCGGTTATCTCAAAACCGGTCTGGTCGATATTAGCTCATCGGAAAAACCGTTGCCCGTCTCGGAACTTTACCTTTTCGGCGGGCCGGGTACTCTTCGGGGATATCGAAACGATCAGTTTGCGGCTGAAAGGGCGGTTCTGGTCTCTCATGAGTGGTGGTTTTATGCAGGTGAGAACGACTATTTTTATCCGTTTGCCGATTATGCTTATTTTGAATCGCATCGGCTTGATGCCGTATCGGATATTGTAAAAGCGTCAGACAGCAAGTGGGGGTATGGTTTCGGGGCGAAAATATCAACCGATACCCGTCTTTTGAGGGTTGAATTTTCATGGGGGGAGAAAGCCGCTTTCGATGAGCCCCGGCTGTCGGTCATCGTATCAGGCCGGTTTTAAATGGTTGACTCCATTCCCCTGTCAGATTATCGTATCATGTGAGAAATATAGTATCCCTCATACGATTATTGAGAGTCCACAACTGCCTGATGGCCGGTGTCGGAGTCTGGCTTGGCGGTTATCTTTCAGGTCTTGAGGGCGGCGAGATCAGACTTCTTCTGGCATCAATAGCCGCGGCCCTGGTTTGCGGGGCCGGGAATGCCCTTAACGATTATCTGGATATTGAGGTTGACCGGGTCAATCACCCCGGACGTGTTCTTCCATCAGGGCAACTGGAACCCTATTATGCCATAATCGCAATGATTGTACTCAATATTGCGGCTATTACCCTGGGTGCTATGGTTAATATATGGTGTCTAATAGTTGTGCTGGGTGCTATGGTGCTTTTGGCAGTCTATAATATCAAACTTAAAAAGGCGCCGGTCTGGGGTAACTTGACTGTTTCGCTTCTAAGCGGAGCGACCTTTGCCGCCGGGGCGGTGGTTGATCGGCCGGAATCGATTTTTGAAGTCCCGGGTCCGGCCGTGCCGGCCGTTTTTGCCTTCATGTTCCATTTCGGCAGGGAACTGATTAAGGACGTGGCCGATTATCGCGGCGACAAACTGGCGCAATACAGTACTCTCCCGGGAGTGATTTCCCCAAAGGGAGTGCTGGCAATGCTGATAGCAAATTACACAATCCTGATGGCTTTGACCATCATCCCGATTCTATTGAATTGGTATTTTTCCGTATACTCTTATTTGGTTATATTAACGGTAGATGTTCCGCTTATTGCGACAATGATCTATCTTGTTGTGGCGCAGGGTGATAAGCGTTATTTTAATGCTGGTCAGGCGCTTAAGGTATTAATGATTTTCGGCCTAGTGGCCTTCCTTTTGGGTAAACGGTAATTTCATGAAACCAACCTCGGCAGTTTTATGTATAAAACCAATTATGCGGAAGCAAGACAACAGGTTATATCAAGCTTGATATTGGATATGTTTTATGTTTTATTTTTTCCCCAACATGCGGAGACAGTGAGTGAAAAAGAGTAGCATTATCATATATACCGTACTCCTGATATTCTGGTTTTATTTTTCTGGTTCGGCTCAGGATATAAGTCTCTCGGCCGGTATTGACAGGACGGAGATGCTTTTCGAAGAGACGGTAACTATGACGGTCGAGGTCAAGTGGCCGGGCGATATAACGCAATTCCGTTTTGAAATTCTGCCGCTTCCGGGAACCGAAAATCTGAAGGTGCTCGGGACCACATCGACCATCTCCAGCATTGAAGAGAACAATCAGGAGTATACTGTTCGTACTTTCAAGTACACATTCAAGCCGACCAAAGGCGGTATCGGGGCAATCATGCCGATTATCCTGAGTTATATTACCATGCCGGATTCTCTGCCCGGCGACCTGGCAACTCAGGAATTTCACGTGTCGATTGCCCAACCGGTTCCCCCGCCGGAAGAGGGCGGATTGGGTCTTGTTTATGTACTTATTATTATATCTGTTGTTATAGTCGTCATCATTCTGATTGTTTACCTGGTAAGGAAGAGAAAAGGCGATGACACCCCGGTTCTCACTCCCGAGCAGAAACTTCTTGAAGAGTTGAAGACAATAAGAGACGAATCAAGCGTCGACAGAAAACTGTTTTACACCCGGTTGTATAAATTGCTGACGGATTATCTGACTGCTAAGTACGATATCGATACGGTTCGGAAATCACCGCAGGAAATCTGTGATAAGCTTGGATCGCTGAAATTATCGGCCGGGTTTAAGGAGAAATACTCCGGCTGGCTGATACAGGCCGATAAGGAAAAATTCGCTCCGGGCAGCGGTTCGCCCGGAGATACTATTAGATTGATTACCGAAATTGGAAATCACTTTCAAAGCATAGATACCGACACAAAATCGGAGGCAAAATGAATAAAGATATCCAGGAAATTCAGGCAATTGTTGAAAAAGAATCGGTGTTTGTTGAAAAGCTGACGTCGCAGATAAGTTCTGTTATCGTGGGACAGAAATATATGATCGAGCGTCTTCTGCTGGGCATACTGGCCGACGGTCATATTCTTCTGGAGGGGGTTCCCGGGCTGGCCAAAACTCTTTCGGTCAAGACGCTATCGGATGCTATTGAGACAAAATTCCAGCGGCTGCAATTTACCCCGGATCTACTTCCGGCCGATTTGATCGGAACGATGATCTATAATCCCCAGAAGGGCGAATTTTCAGTCAAGAAAGGGCCGATATTCGCCAATATCATCTTGGCCGACGAAATCAATCGCGCCCCCGCCAAGGTTCAGTCGGCTCTCCTGGAGGCGATGCAGGAGCGCCAGGTTACTATTGGCGAAACCACTTTCAAACTCGATGAACCGTTTCTTGTGATGGCCACGCAAAACCCGATTGAGCAGGAAGGAACCTACCCTCTGCCCGAAGCCCAGATTGACCGCTTTATGCTGAAACTGAAAATCAGCTATCCGTCACCTGATGAAGAGCGGTTGATTATGGATCGGATGACGGTCGGCGAGAATATCAATATTGAGAAAGTCATCACGCCCGATGATATAATGAAAGCCCGTAAGGTCGTGACCGATATTTATGTCGATGAGAAAGTGAAAGAGTACATTCTCAATATAATCTTTGCCACCCGCGAGCCTGCCCGATACGGCCTGAACGAGCTTACCGATCTTATCGCCTACGGCGCCTCGCCCCGCGCCACGATATATTTAAACATGGCCGCCAAGGCCCATGCTTTCCTTCGAGGACGCGGGTACATCACCCCCGAGGATATCAAGGCGATCGGCCCCGATGTTCTCCGCCACCGGATCCTGATTACCTATGAAGCCGAGGCCGAGGAGAAGACATCGGACGATATTGTTCGGGATATTTTTGATGCTATAGAAGTACCGTAGGTAATACAGCAACGGTCATGGATCAGAAAGAGATATTTAAAAAGATACGGCGTATCGAGATACGCACCAAGCGGCTGGTGAATGACCTTTTCTCCGGCGAGTACCATTCAGCCTTCAAGGGACAGGGGATGGAATTCGAGGAAGTGCGGCAGTACCAGCCGGGCGATGATATCCGCCTGATTGACTGGAATGTCACCGCCCGTACCGGTTACCCGTATGTCAAGAAATTCCGTGAGGAGCGCGAATTATCGGTGATATTTCTGGTCGATATGTCGTCATCCGGCCGTTTCGGTACGCGCGAACGGTTCAAAGAGGAAACCTCGGCGGAGTTGTGCGCGCTTCTGGCTTTCTCGGCTATAAAGAATAATGACAAAGTCGGGATGATTATTTTCACCGACCGCATTGAAAAATTCATCCCGCCCAAGAAGGGACGGGCGCATGTTCTAAGACTGATCCGGGAAATTCTGTATTTCCATCCGGAGGGAACCGGAACCGATATCTCCGGGGCGCTGGAGTATTTTAACCGGGTCATCAAGAAAAAATCGGTCGTTTTTCTGATCTCCGATTTTCTCTCCGAGGGGTACCGGAAACCGCTTCAGATAGCCAATAACAAACATGACCTGATTGCCATGAAAATTTCCGATCCCCGGGAGTTGACCTTTGACAATGTCGGCCTGATCGAACTTGAGGATGCCGAAACGGGCGAGACTCTTATAATCGACACCGCCTCCCGCGAGTTTCGCAACGATTTCGCCGCCCGCGCCGAGGAGGATAACGTCGGTCTCAAACGGACGCTGGCTCTTATTGACGTCGATTTTATTCAGATTATAACCAACCAGTCATACATCGTGCCCCTGATTAATTTCTTTAAAATACGGGAACGTAAACACTGATGGTACGGGATCATGAGTAAATCAATATCAACCATGCCGATAATAAACCTGGTCGTATCGCTGGTGACGCTGGGTGTTGTACTATACATGGTACTCTTCTACGGCGGCAGTCCGGTTGTCGATCATACCGTGCAAAAAAACCTGGCCGGTGAACTGGCTGATAATAACCTTCCCCGGGCGGCCATCGAGGAATATTCCCGAATACTCGATGACAAAAGCATTGATAACGAAACCCGCGCCAATATTTACTACATGACGGCGAAACTGTATTTCGAGGAATTACAGGATTATGAAAAGGCGGCGGCACATTATATTCGGGCGCGGTCGTTGAATCCCGATGGAAGTTTTTATGCTGAGGCCGGGAAGAACCTGGTCGCCTGTATGGAACGGATGGGCCGGGTGATCGATGCCAAACGCGCGCTGGACAGGACGGTCAATCTGGATTCGGCGTATGCCGAACACAAGGGGGATACTCTTGTCGCCAAAATCGGCGATATGCCGATTTTTCTTTCGGAACTGGATGACAGAATCCAGAAGCTGCCGCCAGAAATACAGAAAGAGCATGCCACCAGACAGGGCAAACTGGTTATTCTGAATGATTATATCGGGATGGAGCTGGTTTACCGGGCGGCGGTCCGCGATGGACTGAATTCTGACCCGGAAATCGTAAAAGCGCAGAAGGAGTTGGCCAGGCAGTTGGTGGTTGACCGTTACATCTCCGATAAAATTATGCCGCTTGACGAACCAGATTCATTGGACCTTTATAATCATTATGTGGCGCATAAGGATGACCGGTACAGTGGCAACGCATATGATGAAGTACAATACCAGGTTTATCGCGACTATCAGCAGGATAAATTCCGCAAGGCGTTTTCCGATTATGTGTCAACTCTGGCTGAATATGAAAGGGTGAAGATCTTCGAGGAGAATGTCCGGTAATCATGGCGAAAAAATCTTTTATAATACTGATTGTCCTCTTGGTTATTCACCTGGGATTACTGGCTCTTTTCGCCGGGTTTAGAGTTCTTGACGGCGATGAGGGATTTTATCTCAATGCCACCCGCATGGTCGGCCTCGGCATGGCGCTTTATACCGATTTCTTTTATACTCAGTTAAGCCTGATGCCGACCGTATTTGCACCGCTGGCTCTCGACGGCTGGAACTCGTTCTGGATTTTACGTGGCATGGCCGCAGCCGCGGGATTCCTTTCGGCCGTTGTTCTTTTTTCTATTGTGATGAAAATGACTCGCGATACGAAAGTATCGCTTATTGCGCTGGGGATGTACTGCCTTTCAGGCATTATCCTGTCGTGGCATTCAGCATACAAGCCGCTTCCGTTCAGTCATCTCTTGACGCTGGCGACCTTCTTTTTCTGGCTATTGTATAATGAAAGAAAGCGGCTCCCTTGGCTGATTATAGGCGGGCTATGCCTGTCGGCGCTGATAAATCTCCGGGCCGTTTTTATTGTTCTGCTTCCGCTATATCTATTTTCGGTCTGGTATATATCCGACCGGCACCGGGTAAGAAATATCGGAATATTCTGCCTGTCATTGATTCCATTTGCCGTGCCGACTTTGCTTCATATAATAAAGGATGCCGACCGGTTTTTCTTCGATACGTTCATCTTTCAGCTTCACCGTGCTGATAGCGACGCAATCAGTTATATCCTGACCAACAAGCTACTAACGGTATTTAAAACGATAATTGACCCACATCTGTTGATTATTTTCGGGCTGGCGGCGATTTCTCTTGTGATGTTGTTCCGCGGGAAAAAACTGATTGGTATTAAGGATTTTATTGCAAAGCCGGAGGGGATGGCGTTCTCCAACCTGGCGCTCATTGCGTTTGTATATTTTATTCCCAATCCGATTTTAAGGCAGTATGTCGAGCAGTTTATGGCGTTTGCTTTAATACTGGCCGTTCTGAATTTGTCACCCCTTCTGGAACGACTTAAAACGGAGCTGAAACGATACCAGCGGGTCGCCCTGCTGTCGACGCTTATTTTTCTGTACCTGGTTTCGCTGGCGCCGTATGTGGGCGTATATCTTTTCGGTATGAGGAAGAGCGATACGATGTATCGTCTCTCCGAGGTGAGAAAAATAACCTCGAAAATGCTGGAAATGGGCACTGAATCGGATACCGTGCTGGCCGAGTGGACAGGTTATCCGTTTTTTACAAAACAGGTTTCGTTGCCGTATACCGAACTTCTGGGATTTGAATATCCCCTGCCGATAAGTCATGAAGAATATATGAAATACAAACTGGCCGATTATATCTATCTTCGAGATGAAGTGGAGAAGAAAAGTGCCGGTTTGGTGGTGACCGTAAAACGTGTCCCCCCGGCCTATGCCGATATTCTTCCGGCCGGATACGACAGCCTTTATGAGTCGGGACAGGTAGCCATACATGTAAGACAATGAAGGTAGCCAGCTACATATTGTACTTTGTGATCGCTCTTGCAAATATTATTTGCGCGCAGGAGCCTGTTTCTATTGATACAGTACAGAGTGCGCCCGGGATCACCATTGAATCATCAGTTGATAG
>DAOWOO010000463.1 GCA_030642025.1 Candidatus Zixiibacteriota bacterium
CCCCCGGCGGTTCGGGGATTATCTTATCTATTATTTTCATTTCAATCAGATCTTCCGATGTAAGCTTCAAGGCCTCGGCGGCCTGCGGCGCATAAGCGGCGTCACGCCATAAAATGGCGGCGCACCCTTCGGGTGAAATAACCGAGTACCACGAGTACTGAAGCATATAAATACGATCGCCGACACCAATTCCTAACGCTCCGCCGGAAGCGCCCTCACCGATAATGACAATGATTATCGGTACTCTAAGCAATGACATTTCACGAATATTCCGGGCAATCGCCTCGGCTTGCCCGCGTTCCTCGGCTCCAACTCCCGGAAATGCTCCGGGAGTGTCTATCAGTATCACGATCGGTTTGTTATACTTTTCGGCCGATCTGAAAAGCCGCAGGGCCTTGCGATATCCCTCCGGATGCATCATCCCGAAATTACGGAACAGTTTTTGCTTGGTATCGCGTCCCTTTTGCTGGCCGATTATCATGACCGGCCGGCCATCCATTTCGGCAAAACCACCCACCACCGCCTTATCATCGGCAAATCCGCGATCACCATGAAGTTCGATAAAATCAGTAGTCATGTGGGCAATATAATCAAGTGTGTAGGGCCGACGGGGATGGCGCGCCAGAAGCACTTTCTGCCAGCGGCTGAGACCGGAATAAATTTCATTGCGCATTTTATCCGCCTTCAGTTCCAGCGAAGCTATTTCGCCGGACAACTCGATATTAGCCCCAGCGGCAAAATCTTTCATATCGGAGATCTTCTTCTCCAACTCAACAATCGGCTTTTCAAAATCAAGTATCTGTCTGTTTTCCATCTCTATCCAATACTATCTATCAGGCGGGATTACTTAATATCCCGCTTTTCACAGCAGTGCGACAAGATAAAAGTATTTCCTAAAATTACAACCTCAAAAACCGGTCTGCCTTACAAAAGCGCCTATTTGATATTTAACGCGTCGGGATAGTCGGCAGAGTGAAAAATCGCCACCTGCGCCTGAAACGGCAATTTTAATCGATCGCATAATGCTATTTCGATTCTATTCCGGTAATGGCCCGGATGGTGAAATTTAAAAATAATGCGGCCGGGAGCACGAAAAGTGAAAAACCGTTGGGGTAATGCTTCATGAAGTATTTCCATATGGCTACATGGTGGTGCCAGCTCCGTCTTACCGATGATACTCTGGCCCCCTTGCCCCAATGATGCACCGCGCCTGCTTCAGGGACAAAATAAACCTTGCGATCGTTCTGCCTGATTCGTACCGAAAGGTCGACATCCTCGGCAAACAGGAAAAACCGGTTATCAAAACCGCCTATTTTGGAAAAGAATTTCCGGTCGATAAGCATACAGGTGGCCGCGGCCGCCGGCACTTCGGTAATCCGGTCGAAATCATCCATCGTGAACGGATTCCGGCGCTTCGATGACAGAACCATACGGCTCAAAACCGATCCCCGGGAGAGAAATATGTTACGGCTGTTGGGAACCCGGCGGCAGGTCGGCTGGAATGTCCCGTCGGGATTACGCATCCTCCCTACCACAGCGCCCGAATCGGGCTGTGCTTTC
>DAOWOO010000041.1 GCA_030642025.1 Candidatus Zixiibacteriota bacterium
ATATAAACAACTCGCTTAAGGGGCAGTGGTCAGGCGAAGTTGGCTGGAGCGAAATCGGTTACGAGGTTGCCGCCGGTCTTTACACCTTCAAATGGAATTATAGCAAAGACGGAAGCGGTGCCAGTGGTTCTGACTGCGTCTGGATAGACAGAATTGTCCTCCCGCCTAACAGTTATGCCATTAATATCACGACCGACGACGTTCCCGACTGGACTATCGGTGTTCCCTACATGCAACAGCTTGCCGCGACAGGAGGCCAGGGCACTCTTACATGGATTGATAAATATAGCAATCTTACCGGTACCGGACTATCATTATCGACCAGCGGTCAACTGTCTGGAAATCCGAGTAGTTCTGGCCCGATTACCTTTACGGCCGAAGTTACCGACGAAAGCAGTGGTATCGGTCAGAAGCAGTTCAATTTCACAATAAATGACATCGTTTCTATTACAACGGAGACTCTTCCGAATGGCGTCAAAGGTGAAGGTTACTCATATCAACTCGAGGCTTCAGGAGGGACCGGCACCTTAAGCTGGGTCGATAAATTCGGAGATCTGTCCGGTAAGGGGCTAACCCTTTCACCGGCTGGTCTGATATCCGGCGTTCCCACGACTGAAGAAGTTATAATTTTCACAGCTACGGTCAGCGATGAACCGGGCAGTTCGGATGAAAAACAGCTTTCGATAACGGTCGAAGCGTCTTATATATGCGGCAATGTAAACGAAGATGAAAATATAAACCTCGGAGATATCCTGTATTTAATATCTTATGTTTATCTCGATCCGCCCGGCCCGGAACCTGTTCCGTGGGAATCCGGCGATATTAATAGTGCCGACGGTTCAATCAATCTGACCGATATTCTCTGGTTGATATCATATGTTTATGGCGACCCGCCCGGCCCCGATCCGGACTGTAATTAGAACCGTAATTTATTCCGTTTTATGGGACAGCCGTCCGGCTGTCCCTTTTTTATTTCATAACCCTGAGAGTGAAAATGCAACCGGCAGCTTGCATTTGACCGAGATAATAAACGGCTCAGACAGATCGGCGCCGGGAACCGATTCACTCTTCTGCCGGTTTAAGACAATAATCCTTTATCAATTCTGTTTGGATACAGGGAATTCATTATAGGATTTTATGATGTTAGAGAATTCGTCAGCAAAATAAAACCTTCTGACAATAAAGAAATGGATCTGTCCGGCTATGGGGGTCTTGACCGCAATGCCTTAAAGAGAATGTTCACCTCAATGGTTACCGCGCGAAGGCTTGAACATGAAGAACGACTCCTTCTGCGCAAAGGTCTCTGCAAGTTCTTGATTGGTTGTGGAGGCAAGAAGCTAATTGGTGTTGTCGCGGCCGAATTGCTGATAAGCGATAATCCTTTTGTCGGCTATTATCGGAATAAGGCCTTTGATATGCATCGGGGCATCACTATCAAGAAGAAAATTATGTAAGAGGTTGGCGATGTTCGCTCGGAAGCAACCGTGGGAATGCTTCAGCCGGCCCACTCGTCGTATTAAAGCTGTTTTCTCTGGCAGGAACAGAATCTTCGGCAAATAGTATAACATGACAACAGAAACTTGACAAAAAATCAATTTTTTGTAAATTGGACGCTTGGCAATTTGATGTTGACACGATAAAAATGATATCGATACAGAATCTGACAAAGTATTACGGCACCGCCCTGGCGGTCGATAATATATCTTTTGAAATCGAGAAGGGCACCGTCCTTGGCTTCCTGGGGCCGAACGGCGCCGGCAAAACTACTACCGTTAGAATTATTACCAGTTACCTTTCCCCCTCCTCCGGCCGGGTGACGGTTGACAATTTCGATGTTCAGACGGAATCGCTTGAGGTGCGACGACGTATCGGTTATCTGCCGGAAAACGCGCCGCTTTATCTGGACATGAATGTTATCGAGTATATTAAGTTCATGCAGAGTATGCGCATGGAGGTTTCCTCGACCGACGGCCGTCGACTAAAAGAGGTAATCGGTCTTTGCGGACTTGATGGTGTTATTCACAAAAATATCGGCGAACTCTCCAAGGGCTACCGTCAGCGTGTCGGGCTGGCCCAGGCAATGATTCACGATCCGGAAATCCTGATTCTTGACGAGCCAACCGCCGGACTGGACCCGAACCAGATTATCGAAATCCGAAATTTAATTAAAGAATTGGGCGAGGAAAAAACAGTTATTCTCTGCACCCATATCCTTCCCGAAGTAGAAGCCACCTGTAACCGGGTGCTGATAATAAGCGAGGGGAAAATTGTTGCCGACGGTACTCCCTCGCAATTGCAGTCCTCTTTTGAGGGCCGCGGAACAATTGTCATTCAGATTAAAAACAACTGCGAGAGTTTTATTGAAAAGGTGGCCGGCGTTCCCGGTGTTGAGCGAATAACCGCCAGTGGAAAAATCACCGAGGGGCTTTTCAATATAAGCCTGGAAACAGTGAAAGGAACCGATCCTCGCGAGGATATTTTTAATCTGTGCCGGGATAATGATTCGGTCCTGCTGGAGATGAAACGCGAGGAGACCTCGCTTGAGGATATCTTCAGGAAACTGACCCGGAAGGAAAGCTAAAGATGCGTCAGATAATGGTTCTGGCCAGAAGGGAATTTAAATCTTATTTCGACTCGCCGGTGGCATATGTCGTCATGACTATTTTTCTCCTGATTTCCGGCTGGCAGTTTTCCAGTACGCTGTTTTTGACTAACACTCCTGAACTCCGCGGTCTTTTCAATATTATCCGTTTTATCCTGCTGTTTTTTATTCCCGCAGTTTCAATGCGTTTAATCTCCGAAGAACGTCGTCTTGGAACAATTGAGCTATTAATGACTCTCCCCGTTCGGGACTGGCAGATAGTTATTGGCAAATTTCTGGCCGCCTACATGCTGATTATCATTACTCTCCTGTTAACCATGATCCATTTTGTAACTGTCTCATTTCTCGGCGATCCTGATATTGGCGCCACTCTGAGCGGTTATTTGGGACTGATACTGATTGTCGGCGTTTACCTTTCAATCGGGATATTCACCTCCGCTTTGACCCAGAACCAAATCGTGGCCTTCATACTGGCCTTTGTAATTATTTTCGTGTTTTACATTATCGATAAGATTATAATATTCTTTCCCGGATTTATCGCCGGTATCCTTGAATTTTTATCAACCGATTATCACTTCAACAACATTTCCCGGGGCGTGGTTGACAGCCGGGATATTATATACTTTCTGTCGATGATATTCTTCTTCCTGTTTCTAGCCGTGCAAACCATTGAAAGCAGGAAGTGGAAATAATGGCCAGGGAAATTAAAACAAAGTCAGCCGCCGGTCTTATGATTTTGATTGTCCTGGCTATTATTATTATCCTGAACCTGATTTCGGTGAATCTCTTTTCACGGATTGATCTGACCGACGACGGCATTTATTCGCTGGCCGAAAGCTCCATCGGGCTGATGCGTAATCTAAATGACCGCATTACCGTCAAGGTGTACATAACCGACGATCTCCCGGCGCCGCATAACGGCCATGCCCGATATCTCAAGGATATGCTCGATGATTATCGCGCCTATTCCGGAGGGTATTTGCACTATGAGTTCATTGATCCGGCTCGCGATGGCAAAGAGGATGAAGCCCGCGGCTATCGAATCCCAACTTTGCAGTTTAATGTTTTTCGAAATGACAAGACTGAGTTTATCAAGGGATACAAGGGAATTGTTCTCCTTTATGGTGACCGGCAAGAAGTGATACCGTTTTTTGAAAATACGTCCAACCTTGAGTATGATTTGACCCTGGCCATGAAAAAGCTGACTTCGACCAAAATACCGTCGATCGGTTTTACCATAGGTCACGGCGAACCGGATATTTCCGCCGGGTTGCAGACCGCCTACCAGATACTCCAGGAGGAATACCGGGTGCAGTTTATTGATTTGAATAATGTTCGGGATATACCGCATCATATAGAGGCACTCTTTATAGTCGCGCCAAAACAGGATTTCAGCGAATGGGAGCTTTACCTGATCGACCAGTTCATTATGCGCGGCGGCCGGGTGGCATTTTTGATTGATCGGCTTGACATTGATATTGCCCGGGGCATAGTATCAGGCATTGATAATACCCTTTATGGACTGATGAATTCCTACGGCATCGGCATTAAAGAGCAGTTGGTTATCGACGCCTCATGCAACATGATTCCGGTAATGCGCGATATGGGCCGATTTAAGATGCAAAGTATGGTTAAGTATCCGTTTTATCCGGTCATTTCCGGTTTTAACAGCGAAATACCGATAGTCAAGGATATAAAACGGCTCAATATTCTGTTCATGAATCCCCTTGATCTCAATCATATGATTGCCGATGGTTGCGATAGGCAGATTCTCTTTACCAGTTCGGCAAAATCCGGCGTTCGCTCTCTTCCGGTTGATATTTCACCCGAGAAGCAATATCGGGAATCGGATTTCGATAGGGAATATATCCCGCTCGGGGCAGTTCTTACCGGCAGGTTTGAAAGCTATTTCACAAACAGAGAAATTCCGGCTTACACCGGCCCTGATACTTTAAGTGAAACGCCGATACCCGAAAAAACCCTTGATACCGATGATTCCCGGGTTGTGGTTATAGGTAATGGGACTTTTATTACCGACGACTACCGCCGCAACCAGGCTGGCTTTGTGATACTTATGAATATTGCCGACTGGATGACACAGGATGAAGGACTTATTTCAATCCGCTCCAAGCAGGTGACGGCGCGCACTCTCGATGTTGTCTCGGACGCCGCCAAGCCGGTCATCAAATATATCAACATGTTCGGGATGACCATCCTGGTTGTTCTGTTCGGACTGGTTCGCTGGAGAATAAAGCGATCATCACAAAAGGCCCGGGAGCAAATCAAATGAAAAGACTGGCTTTCCCCACTCTTATTCTCATTATTGTCGCCGCTATCTGGCTTATCTATTCCAATTATGAATCAAATCGTATTTCCGGCCGGACCGTAGATAATTTTCTCGGTCTAAATCCCGACGAAGTCGATAGTATCACCATTATTACTCCGATTGATACGACTATCCTGTACATTGAGAATGAACGTTGGTACCTTGCCGACTCCATCCCCCGTCTGGCCGAGGCCCCGGCGATATCCAATGTCCTGGCCAAATCGTCGGAGATCGAGGTCGGCGATATTCACTCGGAAAACCCCGCTCGGCAGGATGAATTCCAGGTTAGCGATAACCTGGGCATCCATGTCAGCTATTATTCCGAAGGCAAGCTCCTGAACTCAATTATAGTTGGTAAGCCCTCGCAGGATTATCAATATAGCTATGTTCGCCTGTCCGGCGAAGACGCCGTTTACAAGGCTAAGGGGGTACTGGCGTTTGTTTTTGCCCGTGAAAGAAACCAGTGGCTTGACCGCGCTATCTTTTCGTTCAGTCCCGACAGTATCGCAGCTATGGAATTTATCTACCCGGATAAAGGTTACCGAATCGAGCTGACGGATTCTGTCTGGTATCTATCTAAAATATCATCCAAAGAAAAAAATGTTGCTGACACGGCCAAAATCCGTGTTGCTAAATTGCTGATTTCCTCATTGAAAGCCAATGATTTTATCAATGCCACCGACAGCGGAAAAATTAATTTCGACAAAATAGCCTTTACTCTTAAGGTCCGACTTCTGGATGATACCGCGTATGGTCTTGAATTCAGTGAAGTCAAAGATGATGCTCACCGGCATTACTGCCGCCGCTCCGACCTGGGTGATGATATCTTTGTCATCTTCACCAGTGTTTACGGAAGCCTGACCAGGGATATCTCCCACTTTTTGCCCTGATAATTCCTGTTGCCGAATTCCTTCAAATTTGATATAATTCTATAGAACCCCTTTCAAGGAGGAATGTTATGGCATTTTTTATTATGGCAATGACTATCAATCCCGGCGCCAAGAAGCAGCACTCAGACCTGCAGGCCCAGGTCAATAAATCATTTGAATACTTCAAGGTACACGGCGCCAAAGTTAAAGAAATATTTGCCACTCTCGGCCGTTATGATTATCTGGCGGTATTTGAGGCTGATGACCAGACAATCGCTTTCAAAGTAGCCTCCGAGATAAACAACAAGGGTATCCTGGAGACCGAAACATGGCCGGTTGTGCCCCTGGATGATTTCACGCGGCTCTTGCCAAGTTGATGTGTCGGTTTAACAAGGAGGTAATAACACAATGACACGCAATCAGATAACGGTGGCATTGGCTATTTTATTGCTTGTTCCGGCCTCGTCGGCCTGGACGGCAACCGGTGATGTAATAAACAGCTTTGCCACCCCCGGCAGTTGTCCGACCGGATTGACTTTCGACGGAAAATACCTGTGGATGGCTGATCGTAAAACCGATTCCTTATATAAAATAGACAGCAATACAGGCCGCATAAAAACCGCCCGACCGGCGCCCGGATATCAGGTTGAGGGTCTTGCTGTCGAAGGTTCATATCTCTGGGTGCTTGATATCGAAGAAGGGGCAATTTTTAAATTGAATCCTGATACCGATATCGTTGAAAAAACCATTTACCCCCCGTGTGACCATCCCAAGGGGCTGGCCTGGGACGGAAAGTATTTGTGGGTGGCGGACTATCGCGAGGATAAATTGTATCAGATTTCTACTGAGGACGGGACGACAATTGTTGAAATCCCTTCCCCTTCGGGGAATCCGTATGGTTTGGCCTATGATGGTGATTATCTCTGGGTTTCGGATCGAATTGATAATATGATTTACATGGTTAATCCGGATGACGGCGACGTGATTATCGCCTTCGATTCACCATCGGAATTCCCGCGCGGATTAACCTATGATGGCAAATTCCTATGGAATGTTGACTATCAATCAGACAGCCTCTATAAGATAATTATCAGGGATAATGACAAATTCATTAGGACCGACGGAAAAAAACAAGAGCTCGAATACACCCATCAGTTCCGCAATTACGGACCCGGTGAGATAACCTCACTGGATATTTATATTGCGGTTCCCCACGATCTGCCGTTCCAGAAATTATTAGATTCAATAGTATTCACACCGGAACCGACTGAATTCGTTTACGACCGCTGGGATCAGCAAATAGCCCGCTTCCATTTTGAAAATCTGACCGCCGGGGCATCGGTATCAACAGCCATGCGTGTCAAGGCTGAGCTTTTCAAAACCAGGTTTTTTATTTTTCCGGACAATGCAGGGGCTCTAAGCGAGATTCCTGAAGATATCAAAACATCATATCTGGTTGATGATTCCAAGTACTGGATAGACGATCCCTTTATCAGGGAAGCCGCTCAAAAGGTTGTTGGCGACGAAACTAATTGCTATTGGATTGCCCGCAGGCTGTTCAATTACCTGATTGATCAAATGCATTATGAACTGGCCGGAGGGTGGAATGTCGCTCCAACCGTTTTAAAGCGTGGCAGCGGCTCCTGCTCAGAGTACAGCTTTGTCTATATCGCACTCTGCCGGGCGGCCGGGCTTCCGGCACGATACGCCGGATCAGTGGTTATTCGGGGTGATGACGCCTCCACCGATGATGTCTTTCACCGCTGGGTGGAAGTATTTCTACCCAATTATGGTTGGATTCCGGTTGATCCGTCCGGCGGTGATCATGAAAAACCGGCGGCTCAGGCCAGAGCCTTCGGGTATTTAAACAATCGCTTCCTGATAACAACTATCGGAGGCGGAGCATCGGAATATCTCGAATGGGGTTACAATTCCAACGAATTCTGGCAGTCCAAAGGACCGTGTAAAATATATTCTGAGCATATCGGCGAATGGTCACCGGTAAAAACCGCTGCCGATTCAACGGTATCTGAATAATATATTTCAGCCGGTATAATTACGGCTCGCTCCAGCCATCGACCTGGGATTTGGCCCGCCTGACATCGGCCTCGACTCGGGGGTTAAGCCGCATGGCCTTATCGAACAACTGATTGGCACGTGAAAGGTACTCCGGTTTGCGAGTAAGGCGGTACAATTTGTAATGCCTGTAGCCATTATCAAAATACAGCGTAAAATCGTCAGGGTATAATTCGTTCAGCCGTTTCATTACATCAAGTCCCTTTGCAATCGCACCTTCATACAGATAATAATCCGATAGCAATACAAGGCCTGATATATTTCGAGGATATCGGCCTAAAAATCTATCCAGGTAGTAAATGGTGCTGTCATTGTTGGCGGTCCCCAGAAAGACCTTGGCGCGCTCATAGTCGGTCGGAATATAATTCCGCCCCCCCCACGCGCATGGTGAATCACCGTTTCGTAATATATCAACCGTGATATCGCGAAACCAGTATCTGGCCATTGATGATTCCTG
>DAOWOO010000241.1 GCA_030642025.1 Candidatus Zixiibacteriota bacterium
ATGAGCGGCTGGGTGGACAGCGCCAAGGGCGACAATATCCCGCTGGTCTGCATTGGGATAGGTAAGGTCAACGGCAAGATGACTTTTATGGCTTCAGGTAGTGGTACTGCCGGAATTCATGTTGGGAATTTCTCCAAGGAGCTGTTACGGAAACTTGGCGGACGAGGCGGCGGGAAACCGAATTTTGCACGTGGATCGATTCCGGATGGTACGGAATCCGACACGGTATTTACAGCCGCCGAAAAGCTGTTGGGCGATAATTAAATAAAGGGGGAATAGATGTCAGTATTCAGCCGAATGATGAATATTAAAAAGGAGCGGGGCGGAGTGTTTGCCCTTCTGCTTGATCCCGACCGAAGCAGTGAAACATCGATTCTCGCCCTGGCTGAAGGAGCCGCCGATGTTGGGGTTGATATTATCCTGGTCGGATCCAGCCTGACAGTGCGCGGAAATTTCCATGCCATGGTCAAACAAATAAAGAACAGTACCAAGCTTCCGGTGATAATATTTCCCGGAGCACACAGCCAGATTTCACCCCATGCCGATGCCATATTGTTCACATCGCTTCTATCCGGCCGCAATCCGCAGTACCTTATCGATGAGCAGGTCAAGGGTGCTCCGATAATCAAATCATTCGGTATTGAACCGATAGCGACCGCATATCTTCTGATTGAATCGGGTCGGTACTCCTCGGTACAGTACATGTCCGGCTCATTGCCGATACCGTCGGAGAAAGCAGATATTGCCTGTGCTCATGCTCTTGCGGCGCAGTATATGGGGATGCAGATGGTTTTCCTGGAGGCCGGGTCCGGGGCCGAACGTTCGGTGCCGGAATCGATGATTGAATCCGTTGCAGGCTATATTGATATTCCGCTTATTGTCGGCGGAGGTATCAGGACACCCGATGATGTTATGCATAAGATTTCCGCCGGGGCTTCAGTGGTCGTAGTGGGCGATCATTTTGAAAAATCAGGCGGGAATATGATTCGTGAATTCACAGCGGCGGCGCATCCATTGACGGAGATTACCGTATGACCGATGAACAACAGACTCAGCTTATTATGAAAGCGGCCGAGGAATCGGCCCAACTCAGAAAAACCGGCACGCAGGCGCTGGCGTTACCCCTGGTCGATCTGGCCAATACAATTTCAGGAGTGTTTGGCTCCGGGGGTAAGGTGCTTATATGCGGCAATGGCGGCTCGGCCGCCGATAGTTCGCATATGGCCACCGAGATGATTGTCCGGCTGTCGGCTGAAAACAACCGCCAGTCCCTTCCGGCAGTGGCCCTCAATGCCGACAGTGCGGTTTTAACGGCGGCGGGGAACGATTTCGGGATGGATATGATTTTTGCCCGCCAGGTTGAGGGTCTGGGAAACGCCGGTGATGTTTTGATTCTTATATCAACATCGGGCAATTCACCCAATCTTTTAAAGGCGGCCGCAACGGCTCGGGAGAAAAACATGCTTACGGCGGCGCTTTTGGGACGCGACGGCGGAAAGCTGGCGCCGATGGTTGATAAAAGACTGATAGTGCCGCATCAGTCGGTACAGCGGATACAGGAAGAACACATTTTCCTGATTCATCTCCTGGTCGAGCTGATTGAAAGTGATCTTTGTGGATGAACTACCGTCTCATAAGAGTTTCTAAACAGGCTGGATTCTGTTTTCTCTGTGGACTTTTTTTCTCCGCCACCTTTTCTAAGGGATTGGCTCAGGTATTCGGCGGTCTGGCCGTAGTGTCCGGAATTATCATATATATCAATGATAAAAAATACCGCCGACTGATCAGGTTTGATTCTTTCATGCTCTTTGCCGCCCTCTATGTCGGCTGGTCGATACTGGCCGCCCTGTTCGGAAGTGATCCGGCCCGCTCTTTTCGGATTCTTGGAGATGAATGGCTGTTTTTATTAATCCCGGCTATCGCCGTTTTAATCTCCGGTGAACGCAATCTGCAAACAGTCGTTCGGCTGTTTGCAGTATCGTCAATTATAGTATCATTGTACGCCATCTGGCAGCATTTTTCAGGGTACGATCTCTATCGTGGGATTGATCTTATCCCGGCGCCGACCACCGGTTACCGTTCACCCGGATTTTTCGCCAATGTTATGACTTTCGGCAATTACTTCGTCGTAACGTCCCTGTTTTTTCTGGGAGCGGGCACATACATCGAAAAGGCAAAGGATAAAGCTCTGCTATATGCCGCCTTTTTTTTCTCGGCGGTGGGAGGACTTATGGCCTATGGTCGGGGGCCGCTTCTGGCGCTGGCTGTTGGATTGATTATCTACTTGGTTTTGATCGGCAGAAAATACTATAAAACCGTCCTTCCGATTCTGGCCGGATTTATAATATGCATATTTATTTTCGCCCCGGATATTCTCTCCCGCCATATAAACGAGCTGAGCACCGAGCTTGAGGGGACCTATGCCGGTTCGCGGCTGGCGATATGGCGGAACGCCGAACGGATGATTGAAGACAATCCCGTATTAGGAGTCGGGCCGGGAAATGTGGGTCAGAATTACGCCAGATACCGTGATCCCCGGTCAAATCGTGTTTATACTCACGTTCACAATGATTTTTTAAATATCGCCTGTAATGCCGGGCTGCTGGCGGTGATCTTTTATATAGGGTTGTGGGGGGCAATTTTCCGGAAAATAAGGCGCCATATCACCGATACTACTATTCCGCCGTCGTCGAAAGGAGTAACCGCCGGTGTTTTTCTGGCCTCCGTGGTTTTTTTGACTACCTCCTTTTACGAGGCCACTTTCGATGATCTGGAGATACGTATCCTGCTTATGGTGCTCTGGGGATTGTTTTATGCCGTATCGCAGGGGGTCAAGATGTCAGCCAAAACAGCCGATTAAAGAGAAATAGCTTGACAATTTTTGGCCGCGTATTATAATAGGACGCTGTTTGTATTATGGCTAAGAAAGAGAAAAATGCAGAAAAGGGTCGGTTTGAGTGGCCGTTCGGTCCTCGGAACTATTTGTTCTTCGGGCTTGGTATACTGATAATTATTGTCGGGTATATCACCTTGGCGGCCGGTTCAATCACACTGGCGCCGATCCTGCTGGTACTTGGATATTGTGTCTTTATCCCGTTATCAATTATGATAAGCGGGAAAAGCAAGACCGCCCCTGCCGAAGAAGTAAACACTGAGGGTTAACGCTTAAGATTTCGGGCAGTTAGCTCAGTTGGCTAGAGCACCTGCCTTACACGCAGGGGGTCACTGGTTCGAGTCCAGTACTGCCCAGATAAATTGGAGTATTATCAGGGTAACTGGAAATAGATAATCGTTACCGCGCTTCGAGAAATTAAGCCGGGGCTGTAGTTCAGTTGGTTAGAACGTCCCGATTGAATGTCGGGAAGGCCACGAGTAAGGATGGTTGAGGTTTTTTACATATATACTGAAGAGTCGAAAAACAGACAAATATTATATCGGTTCAACGTCTGATTTGATTGACCGATTACAAAGGCACAATAGTGGAAGGTCATTACATACAAAAAGCGGTATTCCCTGGAAATTGGTTTATAGTGAAGAATTTGAAACACGATCAGAGGCGGTTCGCAGGGAACGGCAATTGAAGTCTTTGAAAAGCAGAGAAAGGTTAACAAGATTGATAGATTTTGGCAGACAATAGCTTTAAAGATTAATTCCCTGCTAAATTGTATTGCTAAAATATAAATTAAGCCGGGGCTGTAGTTCAGTTGGTTAGAACGCCTGCCTGTCACGCAGGAGGTCGCGAGTTCGAGTCCCGTC
>DAOWOO010000415.1 GCA_030642025.1 Candidatus Zixiibacteriota bacterium
TGGCTTTTGGTAAGGAATATATGCCCGAAAGTCCGGTTTTCCAGACTGTCGCGCGCGTTTATGATGTGGTTCCCGGCGTTCTCAAGGAACACGGCAAGGCCAAGAACCCGTGGCCGAATGTCGATGCCGGTTCCGGCTCTCTGCTGTATCACTTCGGCTTGAAAGAGTTCCCTTATTACACGGTCCTCTTCAGTGTTTCGCGTGCAATGGGTATGCTCGCGCAGTTGATTCTCAACCGCGCCTTGGGCACAGCTATCACCCGACCGAAATCAGTCAGCACCGAGTGGGTCAAACAGAATATCAAGTAAGACCTGCTCTGATTGAATATAAAACGGCGGTCACCGGCCGCCGTTTTTTCATGTACAATCGGGAAATGTTATTCGAAACTCCGTACCGCCGCTCTCAGGAGATAAGATTTCCGCGGTGCCACCCAGTTCTTCGACTATTTGATGCACTATTGACAACCCCAATCCGGTTCCCCCTTCTCTGGTGCTGAAATATGGGCTGAACACTTTGGTTTTGATCTCATCTGGAACACCGTGTCCGGTGTCGGCTACAATAAGCATTGCCTTGCCTGATTCCCTGGTCAGGGAAACCGTAACTGAACCGCCGTTTTTATTGCAGGCCTCAATCCCGTTGCGGATAAGATTTATCAATATCTGCTTGAAGCGGTCAGGATCGCCGTCCAGCCGAATATCGTCTTTTATATCGGCAATTATAGTGATGTCATCTCGATGAGTTTCCAACCGCATCAGTTTCACAGTTTCATTTATTACATTAGCGGCCTCGATTTTCTTTATTTTCCCCGACTGATCCCTTGTCATGGCCAGAAACCGGGTGACAATATCATTAAGACGGCTGGCTTCGGATTTTATCTGTCCTGCAAACGATTTGAATTCTGCAATATTTTCAGTCGGCCTAAATTCGGCCAGGAGTCTCTGGGCTGCAATGGAGATGGCGTTGAGAGGATTGCGTATCTCATGCGCTACCCCGGCGGCCAGATCACCAAGCTCGGTCAGACGCTCGCGCCGCCGAGCCGTTTCCTCAAGTTCTCTGATGCGGGTGTAATCAAAGATTACCGCCACCACGCCGGAAACCCCTGATTTGTGGTCATACAGCCGATTGACATTGACCAGTAAATGCTTTTTGCCACCGGAACCGGAATAAACGACCTCGCTTTCACCGCCTCCATCAGCCCGGGCCTTTGTGAGGGGTACGATATCTGCAAAGGGACAATCGTGCCACCGGGAACCGATCAGGTCGCCCTCCGAGATTTCAAACATACTCTGAAACTCCCGGTTGGCCAGCTCGACAATGCCATCTTTTTTAATGACAACCAGGCCGGAGTTAATCGAATCAAAGACCTTATCGGAAAGCGATTGAATCCTCCTGAATGACCGATCCAGAAACAGGCTCTTCTGCTTTCCCTGAATATACAGAATGAAAAGAACAAAAACGGCAAAGATTACCAGGCTCAGGGCAATCATCTGGCGGTCAAACCCGGTGACTATTTCATAGTATTTCCCCAGTGAGATACCCAGTCTGAAAACGCCGTCGCCATATTCATCGGATGAAAAAGATCTGGCCAGTTCCAGCACCTTGCGGTCGTTGTACATTCGTTCGCGCGACATTGTCGTGTCGGAACTGAGAGTCTCAATCAGAAAAGTATCCTTTTCGATTCTTAAAACCTTGCCGATATTACGTGAGGAAAAGACAATACCGTCGGCTGTCTGGAAGAAGATATACTCTATACCCTCCTCACCCCCTATATTCTGAACCAGGTAGCCTATTCCGATAGTTTTTTTGGCCTCCGCGTAAAAAAGCGCATCGACGGCAATAACGATAATAAACTCCCGATTTAAGGTCTTCTCAAAATAGTACATATTGACCTCGCCGGGCAAGTCGCCGTACACGGTCTCAAGATTATGAAAACCGGCGGAATCGGCCTGAAATGATTCAACCGATGGAAAGACCGCATCGATTACTTCATCCGGATTAATAAAGGCCCCCCGAACCCCGGCCGACCAGACATTAAGCTCATGGTCGAATATGATTATGGCGTCGACACCGTATCCGGCCGCAAAGTCGGCCAGCTCATCATCTGAGAATTCGAGATTCTCCCGGGCGGACAGAAATCCGGCCAGATCGGAAAATTTCTCCTGTACCAGAAGGTCAAAAAATGAA
>DAOWOO010000195.1 GCA_030642025.1 Candidatus Zixiibacteriota bacterium
ACGACAATCGGGTCGCCGATCTTGACCGATCCCTTTTGCACAATAACCGTGCCGACCGGACCACGGCCCTTTTCCAGCCGGGCCTCAATCACAATACCGCGTCCGCGGATGGTACTATCTGCCTTCAGGTCAAGAAGTTCCGCCTGCAGTAAAACCATATCCAAAAGGGTATCAATACCCTCTCCGGTTTTGGCGGAGATCTCAATCATAACGGTTTTCCCGCCCCATTCCTCCGGGACAAGGTTATGCTTGGATAATTGCTGCTTTATCTGCTCGGCGTTGGCAGTCGGTTTGTCGATTTTATTAATAGCGACAATAATGGGTACTCCGGCGGCGCGGGCATGGTCGATAGCCTCAATAGTCTGAGGCATAACCCCATCATCAGCGGCCACCAGCAACACCACCAGGTCTGTTATCTGGGCGCCGCGGGCTCGCATGGCCGTAAACGCCTCATGACCCGGCGTGTCGATAAAGGTTATTTTCCCTTTAGGCAAACGCACCTCATAGGCGCCGATATGCTGGGTAACAGCGCCGGCTTCGCGGGCCACAACATTAGTCTGACGAATGTAATCAAGAAGCGACGTTTTACCGTGATCGACATGTCCCATAACCGTCACCACGGGAGACCGGGGCTGCAAGTTATCTTCTTTTTCGTCTTCGAGTATTTCCTCGCCAACTTCTTCCTTTATCTTTATGCCGAAATCGCACTCAAGGGCGAGTGTCTCAATGGTATCCAGATCAAGACGCTGGTTAATGGATGCCATCATGCCCAGCTTAAAGCAGGTTGCAATAAGCTCGGCCGGCTTCATATCCATAGCCCGAGCCAACTCGGCAACGGTCATATACTCATTTACCTCGATGAGGTTTTCATCGATTTCCTGTTCCCCTGTCCCGGGTTTAAGACGCTTTTTATACTTCTTAGCCTTTTTGCCACCATCCATCGTGGCCATTGTGGCCCGGAAGCTTTTCACCACCGCCTTGCGGTCAACCCGGTGGGCATCCCGACCTCGTTTTCTCCTGTCGTGTCGCCCCTTCTTCTTTTTGTCCGGCTTTTTTAAGGCGCCGGTAAGTTTTTGCATCCGCGAATCAAGCTGTTTAGGATCCAGAGGTTTCTTGGGCTCCTCCTTCTTCGTCTTTTCAGGAGGTTGGGTTTTCGGTTTCTTTTTGTGTTCTATATCTTTTTTGGCCGCCGCCTTCTCAGCGTCAAATTTCTTCTGTATGGCAACGAGCATCTCATCTGTAGCAACCGACATATGAGACTTGGGTGTAAATTTTAAATCTCTGAGAATGGTCAATAAGGCGTTTGATGAGATATTATAATCCTTGGCGACTTCATATATTCTTTTTTTCTTTGCAGTCAATGCAACCTCCCGTCCCGCCTTAGTCTTCTGTCTTTTCAGCCACCGCTTTTTCCTCGTCGGCCGCTCTATCGTTTTTGGTATTTAAGGTCTCCGCCATCGGCTCGGTATCGGCATCAGTTTTGGCGTTCGCCTCAGCTTCAGCATTTTCCTTCTCCAGCCGTTCGCGCTCCTTTCGCTGGACTTCCAGATCGACGATAAGCGCCTGCGCCTTTTCCACCAGTAAATCGGCTATTTTGGGACCAATACCATCTATCTTTTGGAGTTGTTCGGAGGTGTACTTGGCCAATTGCTGAACAGTATTAATGTCGGCCTCAACAAGTTTTTCCTCGAGCTTGGAACCGACGCCTTCAAGATGCCCTACCTGTACCATTTCCTCGGCCTCGATATGCTTCATCTTATTATATTCGGTCTCGGACATAATATTTATTCGCCAGCCAGTTAACTTCGAAGCCAAACGTGCGTTCTGACCGGCCTTACCAATGGCCAGTGAAAGCTTGTCATTCTCCACCGCTACCGTCATTGCCTGTTCATCTCTAAAAATGTCTATCTCCACCACTTTGGCTGGCGATAGTGAGCGGGTAACGAATGTTTCGGGGTGAGAGCTGTAAGGAATAATGTCAATACGTTCATTATTCAACTCACGGACAATCGACTGCACGCGGACACCCTTAATGCCGACACAGGCGCCAACCGGATCGATTCTTTCATCCGATGAATAAACGGCTACCTTGGCCCTCTCCCCCGGCTCACGGGCAATGGCTTTGATTTCAATGACTTTCTCAAATATCTCAGGAACTTCCAGTTCAAAAAGGCTTTTCAGAAAATCATCAACAACACGGGAAAGAATTATCTGCGGGCCACTGAAAGATTTTTGGACATCGAGAATGTAGGCGCGAATTCTATCACCCTGGCGATATTTCTCGCGGGGAATCTGCTCCTTGGGAAGAAGTATCGCTTCGGCCTTGCCCAGGTTAACAATTATATTGCCCTTATCTATCTGTTGTACGGATCCCGATACAAGGCTGCCGACCCGGCTAATGTATTCATCGTAGATTTTATCCCGTTCGGCCTCCCGGACCTTCTGAATTAAAACCTGTTTGGCGGTGAGGATGGCATTACGGCCGAACTCTTCATCGACTTCAAGATAAATATCCATTTCATCGCCAAGTTCGGCGGTCTCATCCAGTTCCCGGGCATTTTCCAGAGTGATTTCAGTCATCTCGTCGGTGACTTCCTTAACCACTTTTTTCAGGGCAATCATAACAATTTCGCCCGATTTACGAGTGAGCTTGAATGAAAGATTCTCGGCATCGGGATATCGTTTCTTGGCGGCTGCCAGAAGCGATTCCTCAACCTTGGATATTACTGTGTCAAGGTCGATATTTTTTTCGCGCGCGATCAGCGCCAACGCTTCAATAATGTCATAAGCCATTATATCTATACTCCGTCAAAAACAACTTTTCCCATTCTGATTTCGGCCAGGTCAACCTTGTTGATTCCCTCACCGGTCTCAAGTTCAATAGATATCTCGTTGACACCGACCAGGTCACCTCTAACCGACTTCTTTCCTGAATCAGTAAAAAATACCTCAATCCTTTTACCAATCCGGCGGCGGAAATCCCTGGCTGTCTCCAGCGGGCGGTCCAAGCCCGGTGACGAAACTTCAAGCGTATAATCACCGGCAAAAAGATTTTCCATGTCCAGCATCGGAGCGATAATTTTCGATAGCCGGGCACAATCGCCGATTGAGACCCGCTTATCGGAATCGATAAAAATCCGCAACCGGCTGTTTTGTTTGAACCGCGATAATTTCAGTTCAACAATATCAAAGCCCTCCTGTGCCAATTCCGGCGTAAGAACCTCCAGTATTTTTTTCTTAAGCTCCATAGGCCATTTCATATCAAACAGCGGCTTTCGCCGCTGGCATAACTTACAATCATAACAAAACTTAAATGATTAAGCAACCTATTTATTCTGACCTGTCAAGGCAAAGTAGAAATGTCCTATTTATTCTGATTGTAACCCCTTTAAATCACCTTATCGTCAACGTCTGTTTCTCCAGCCCTCAATGGAATTGTGGCAATTTCAATCCATTTCCCGACCATCAATATAACGACCGGGCATGGCTATTATTCCGCCTTGTCTGAAACCGGACTGTTAAGATATATGGTGTTATCTTATTGTCAATCAAAAATCTTAGCGGGATTGGGATTATTGGATGGCAGTTATCTATACAGTATTCTCAATCGGGACACTGGTTGTCGACGGCCGGATATTTACCGACATACCGTTAAGCCGGGTAATATAGCCGGGAGTGCCGACCACAGTGCAGTTATCAGGAATATCGACCATATAAAGAAAGGTGTTGGCGCCAATCTTGACATTATTGCCAATTGTCAACGGTCCGAGAATGATAGCCCCGGTTCCGATTACGACATTACTGCCGACAGTTGGATGCCTTTTGCCGATATGCCGACCTGTACCGCCAAAGGTAACATTGTGAAAAACGACGCAGTTTTCACCCAACTCGGCAGTTTCGCCCACCACAATCCCGGCCCCATGGTCTATGAATAATCCCGAGCCGATTTTTGCACCCGGATGAATCTCCACACCGGTCAGGAACCGCGATACCTGAGATATCAGTCGGGGTATAAAGGGAATACCGATTTTATACATCGGGTGAATCAATCGGTGAATCATGATGGCATGGAAACCGGGATACAGAACAAACTCAATATTCCGGGCAGCCGGGTCATTTCGGTATATGGCCCTGATATCCTTAATAATAGTTTTAAAAATCATGCCTATTGTTTTAGGTATCGGCCTGATAGTTATGTGAATTAATCCTATTTCTTCTTGAAAAGGTCTTTTAGGGCATCGCCGAGGTTTTCCTTAATATTCTCCTGAAGGACATCTGAG
>DAOWOO010000165.1 GCA_030642025.1 Candidatus Zixiibacteriota bacterium
CTTGAGGCGACCTGCCGATTGATTGAGAAGGTCGGCGCAAAAGTCGCCGGAATAGCGGTCTTAATTGAGCTGGCTTTTCTTCCATGGCGGGAGAAACTTGACAAGTATGATATTCTAAGTTTAATTAGCTACGACTCGGAATAAGATAACGCCCCCGTAGCTCAGTTGGATAGAGCAACGGTTTCCTAAACCGTGGGCCGCAGGTTCAATTCCTGCCGGGGGTATATTTTTATGCCGTAATCCATGACCCCTGTATATTTCTTCCTAATAAAGTAAATTTGGTTCGCTTTGGAATGGACACCGTTGTAAATCCTTCAGATTGTCGAAATTTTATGGGAATATTCGGCATAAAATTGTCAGAAAACCGTTTGACAGTCTTGGATGGAAAACGTATATTTTGCGTCTAAATATTGGCCGGATATAACCGGAATTAAATGAGAATAAAATAGTCCTAACCGGGAGGAATATAGAGTATGAAATTGTCGTTGTCCAAGGTCGTTATACTGGTTTTCTTAATCCTCACAACGACAGCTTGCGCCCAGCACGAAGGGCTGAGTTTCAACTTCTTCGGCGGCGGCGCCCGCTCCGAAGGTATGGGGCAGGCTTTCATTGCCATTTCCGATGACGGCACCGCCGGCGGATGGAATCCGGCCGGTATGTATGTCCATGAGCAGACCCTTATGACATTCAGTTATGGTTTTTTATTGCCACGCGGGCAGTATGATTATTACAATGAGGGTTCTCTTCTAACCACACTCGATCATACCGGAGATTACGGCGCTATTGACTGCTGGAATCTGATTTCACCGATGCGTATTAAAAACCACCATTTTGTTCTGGGGTTATCATATACGCGCAATTTTGAAACCTATTACAAATTTGCCGAAAACCTGCTTTTCGAGCGCCTGGGCTATGGCCCCGAGCCGAATGCTTCTCTTGACAAGCATGGTGGGATTAACGCAATAAACCTTAGCTTGGGGACCCGTATCTATGAACAACTCTCCTTCGGAGTTTCCGGGAATATATACGTTGGTAAGATTGTAACCGAAGAGAACCGATTTCTGCGCGCTATTGATACATCGGATATAGTTCCGGTTGTCTATGAAAGCAATATCTCAGTAATCGATTCCACCAGGTATTCCGGATTTAACGCCACAATCGGCTTTTTGTATGCCGCAGAGTCGTTCCGCGGCGGACTTACAATCCGCACTCCCTTTAATCTCAAGGGTGAATCAGATTCAACCATGACTTGGATTTCAACCCAGAACGGCGCACCGCTGGTGCATAATACGATTTTCGGAATGTTTATCAGCGATACCGTATATGTTGACAATATGACATCCCGTATCGAAATCCCTCTGTTAATCGGGATGGGAATGGCCTATAATCTAAAGGATAATTGGCTTCTGTCGGCCGATCTTGAATATCGCGGTTTTTCCGGGAAAAAAGTCAAAAGACTTCACAGTCTTCTCCTGACCGCCGGTGGCGAAAGTATTGAGTTTTTCTCGGATTTCGATCCCAACTGGAGTAATGTCTGGCAGTTCAGGATTGGCACCGAGTATAATCTCGAAACAGCGGCAGGCGTAGTCCCTATTCGTTTTGGATTTCGAAATGAGAGTTTCCCGGAGGGGAATATTAGCAGGATTGATGTCATTTACGAAGGTCCCAAAGGCACAAGTACCACTAACGATTCCACCCGCATATTCTATGATTTCACTTACGACCAGGAAAAAGTATCCGGATACAGTATGGCATTCGGCAGCGGTATTCACTGGGAGCAGATTCAACTTGATTTTGCCTATACTTATACAAAATATGAGCAGGAAATTTTCGATGACGGTAATGTCCTCCGGGGCAAAAACAGTTGGAAAAACCATCATCTGAATTTCACGTTTACCGGGCGCTTTTAAATTGCCGTTTTTACGACGGGGTCGTCTAATATCGACCCCGTTTTTTTGTGACCGGTGAGGATTTGGAGTAACTGAACCGATAACTGACAATAGTCGGGTTAATAAACAAAGAGAGATTCTCATGCGTTCGAAGGTTAAAATTTCCAAGAGACAGATGAAGGAAGATAAGTTTACTACCTTCATGCTTCTATCCAGGGATCGTATTCTTGACAACTGGCAGGCAGTTGCCATTGTTGCGGCGGTTATTATAATTATTATCGTGGCGGCTGTATACTATACTAATATGCAGGAGAAAAAGGAACTCGAAGCCTCCAATCGTCTAAGCAAAGCTATCGCTGAGCTTCAGCGACAGAATTATCAGGTGGCGATTGTTGATTTTCTGGAAATTGTCGATTCCTACGGCGGGCGTACTGCCGCCCGGGCGCAGTTCTATCTCGCCAATGCCTATTTTGAAAGCAGAAATTATGATAAGGCCATCACCCATTTTCAAAGATTCATTGATAAGCGTCATCTTGATAAAATGACCACGTCATCGGCCATAGCTGGTGTTGCCGCCTGTCTTGAGGGCAAACGCGAGTTCGCGGCGGCGGGGGAAAAATATAAAGAGGCCGTTAGTTACTATCCCCAGTCACCATCGGCTCCGGATTACTATCTCGGCGCTATCAGGTGTTTTGTTGCGGCTCGGGACAAGGTGCAGGCCGATCAATTGCTTGAAGAGATGAAAAAGGATTTCTCGGAAACCGACTTTTATCGGACGGCCTCTCAATTAGCCATGCAATTGACAATCTGATAATAAATATATATTCCTGGTGAGGTATTATGCGGGGGGAGAATAAATTGCGTGTCGCCATTCTCTGGCACATGCATCAGCCGTTCTATTTCAACCCCGATGATAACCGCTTTGATATGCCCTGGGTCCGTTTTCACGGGCTCAAAGATTATCTGGATATGCCGCTGATGGCCTCCCGCCATGAGAATGTTCGCGTAACTTTCAACCTTGTTCCCTCTCTCCTGGATCAGATCGATATGTACTGTTCCGGATGTACGGATCGTCATCAGGAATTGACAACTATTCCCGCTCGTAACCTGACTTTTGAGAATAAAAAAGAGATTCTCGAAAACTTCTTTTCGGTAAACCACCAGACAATGCTGGAACCGTATACTCGCTATCGACAGCTATTCCGAAAGAAGGAAAGTTGCGGCGCCGACTGTGATCTGGCGGCCGAGATATTTTCCACCTCCGAATGGCTGGACCTGCAGGTATGGTCGAACCTGGCCTGGATTGACCCTTTGTTTCGCGAGGAAGAGCCGGTTAAACGACTCTTTGAGAAGGGAAAGGACTTTACCGAGGAAGACAAGCTGGGACTGATTGACTATGAGCTGAAAATTCTGGGACGTATTATTCCTACTTATCAGAAACTTTACGAGGAAGGGAAAATCGACCTGTCATTTACACCGTATTATCACCCGATACTCCCGCTCCTGGTAGATACCGACTGCGCCCGTGAATCGGTGCCCGATATGGACCTTCCTGAAAACAGGTTCATTCACCCCGAGGATGCTCTCTGGCATCTGGAGAAATCGGCTGAGAAATTTAAAAGCATGTTTGGCAGAGACATTATCGGCATGTGGCCGTCGGAAGGATCAGTATCCGAGGATGTGCTCAAACTGATGGAATCGACCGGCATAAAATGGGCGGCTACCGATGAGGAGATACTTACCAATTCCCTGCTAAAATCCGGCCTGGCACCCCGGGGACACTCGCCGCACCGCCTGTATTCCTACAAGGGAGCGCCCGGAATCAAGCTGTTCTTCCGTGACCGGGGCCTGTCCGATAAGATTGGATTTGTCTATTCCGGGTGGACGGCTGATAAAGCTGTCGGCGATTTTATGCAGAATCTTCAGGGTATCAGGAACCTGCTGAAGGATGATCTCGATAACCATGTGGTGCCGATAATTCTCGATGGTGAAAATGCCTGGGAGTATTTTCCCAACGATGGGCGGGAATTTCTGGAAAAGTTATATGACGCCCTGGCAGAGGACGATCAGATTGAAGCTGTCTCGTACGCTGAGGCGGCTGAATATGTCACCCCCGTTGCTTTGCCATCGCTTTTTGCCGGGTCCTGGATAAACCACAATTTCCGTATCTGGATCGGGCATGCCGAAGACAATGCCGCATGGGATTTGCTTTATGAGGCCCGGAAGGCCTTAACCGAATACGAGAAAAACAACCCCGATGCCGATCCGGAAAAGCTGGCCCGCGCCTGGAAACAGATACATATTGCCGAGGGGTCCGACTGGTGCTGGTGGTACGGCGACGATCATATGGGGGCGTTTAATGCCCAGTTTGACATGCTGTTTCGCAAGCACCTGATTTACATGTATCGGACACTCGATCTCGAAGCGCCGCCAATTCTGGGCCGTCCGATTCACCGGGGCAAGACCGAATCGTTCGTATCCCTGCCCGAATCACTGGTCACTCCTGTGCTTGACGGTCTTTTGACTCATTACTATGAATGGAGCGGATCCGGACACTATGATTGCCGTCGGGCGGCCGGCGCCATGCATCGGACCGATCACGTTATCACCGGTTTGTATTTCGCCTTCGATCATGAGCATTTTTACATTCGCCTTGACTTTGCCAATCGATTTTCCTTAGTTGATTCCGGAAAGTATCGAGTTGTAATCGATTTTGGTGATCTCGGACGTTATGAAATTGATCCGGCGGAAGCGTGTGACGATGATGGCGGGTTTTGCTTCCGGTATAATCGTGTGCTGGAAATGAGAGTTCCACACAAAGAACTGC
>DAOWOO010000357.1 GCA_030642025.1 Candidatus Zixiibacteriota bacterium
AGAAATTCAAATCAGAGGTAAATAAATTCTTCAATTCTCGGCGCATTGTTCGAGCCGATATTCACAATTCCGTTCTGCCGTTTGAAGGCCGCGAATTCCGTATGTATGAAACGTACACTCACCTGATTACTCTTGAGCATGATTCGTACACGCCGCCCCATCCAAAAGTGCGGGAGCACCTGAGAAAGGCCGAACGTGAAGAAGCAATAGTGGCGGTATTCGACAATCCCGGGCGGCTGGACGAGTTTTACGATCTGGTAAAAATCACCGAAAGGCGGCATGGCGTCACGCCCCGCTATGAAAAGAGAATCTTTGAGAATCTGCTGAAAATATCACTTAATGATGACCGGATTATCTGGCCGATGGTTCTCTATCGGGGCAGGATGATAGCCTCAAGAATATCGTTTGTGGAACGGGGACAGATTTTTAACTGGCAGAGCTTTTCCGATAAGCAATACTCAAACCTGAGACCCAATTACCTTCTAATGGATTACATTATAAAGCAGGCCTTGGCCAGTGGTATTAGAATAGTCAACCTGGGCTGGTCGCCGCCCGACGCCGGGCCGTTGATTGATTTCAAAAAGCGCTGGGGCGGCGTAAAAACACCGTACCGGGGATATACTTATTTCAGCCGTCTGGGGAGGCTGATCTACGGATTAAAAAGATAATGAAAGTACTCTTATTGGCCGACGGTCGCGCGATTCATACCGAAAGATACAAAACCGCGCTTGAAAAACGAGGAATCGGGGTTGTTCTGGCTTCGCTGGAACCGGGTGATATTGTTGATATATTATTAAGTACGCCGACCGGAATCCGGGGAATCGACTATCGTCTGGCCGCATGGAAGATTAAATCTATAATCGAAAGTGAGAAACCTGATATCGTCGATGCTCACTCGGCGTCGGGGTACGGATATACGGCCGCCATAGCCGGATTGGATGAAATCTGCCCGTTGGCCGTGCACTGCCTCGGCTCGGACATTCTGATTTCGGCGAAAAAATCGGCATTCCACAGGAAAAGAATCCGACGTGCACTCTCAGATGCCGCCGTGGTATTTGTCGATT
The DNA here is from genome assembly GCA_030642025.1 of Candidatus Zixiibacteriota bacterium. Lineage (GTDB taxonomy): Bacteria > Zixibacteria > MSB-5A5 > GN15 > PGXB01 > DAOWOO01. The sequence continues at coordinate 1,065 of DAOWOO010000357.1, forward strand.
CAATCTATCTCGGCAATGTCGCCGCCCGGATATATCCTGAGGCCGATTTCAAAGTCATTTGCTGGGGAGCTGAAGATCGGTTTTTCAAGCAGTATGATCCGACCATCGGAAAAATGAAATATCCTCCTGAATTGCCCGTCCGGGCGCTGGTGCCACGGCCGCATGAAAATGTTTATAATAACAGGTACATTATAGCGTCACTTAAGGATCATATTAACAACGGACAGGTGGTATTGTGTTTTCCCGACTGGGGCAGTGATTATGAAAACTTCACAGGTTTTGTGAACCGGGAATGTCCTTCGGGCGGGGTTGAATTCTACTCAAGGATGCCGCGCGAAAAATATATGGAATTTATTGGCCGGTTCGATTTGTACATCTCGGCCTCCCGGTCTGATTCATCTCCGGCGTCGCTGATTGAAGCCATGGCGGCAGGGTTGATTCCAATGGTCAGCGATATTCCCGGTGTGACCGAATTGATGGAAAACTCCCGCCAACTGCTTTTCAATTTAAACGATCCGACAGCCTTGGAAAATGTTTTTGATAATCTGTTACGGGATAATATTGATATTTCCTCGGTGCGATGTCTTAACCATGAATTGGCCCGGAAAGTCGGATATTTTGAGGAAAATATAGACGACACCGTACGTATCATGCAAAGTATAATTAATCATGGCGGCTGATATCAATATACTGCTGATTGCCTATTACTTTCCGCCTCTCGGAATGGGGGGAGTCGGGCGGCCGCTGGCATTGTACCGGCATCTGCCTGAAAACGGATATAATGTACATGTTGTCACGGTGAAGAACGTTGTTTACCCGGAGTATGATTATTCATTACTTGAGGGGGTTGAAACCGGCAGGGTTTACCGCACCGGTTCGCTGGACCCGTCGCGATTACTTTATCTGGTGGGCATGAAGCAACCGGCCGGCGCCGACTCAGGTCGCTTTCCCAGCCTGTTGTCCCGCCCCGATTTGAAAAGGGGATGGCTTCCTTTTGCCCTGAGAAAAGCGCGGCATATTATAAAATTAAACAGGATTGATGCCGTGATTACCACCTCGCCGCCGCCGACGGCACATCTGGTCGGGTTGAAGCTGAAAAATAAATATAATCTTCCCTGGATCGCCGACTTTCGGGATTTCTGGTTCTCAAGACCGATAGAAGAAGTGTACTCCTCACAAAGCGCAATAAAATATGCGACAACTCTGAAAAGCGATATTTTAAATAAGGCCGATGAGGTAGTCAGCGCCAGTCTGGAAATAAAAAAGTATCTTGGCCGGGGAGAGGTGATAACCAACGCCGCCGACAATCGCATTATTGATTGCTGGCAGAAGGAAGCGCCCCCGTCGGACAGGTTCACAATCGGCATATTGGGTACAATAAACAGCCTCTGTCCCATCGAACCACTCTTTAATATGTTAAAGACAGTACGAGACAGTGGAGTAAATGAAGTGGAAAAAGTGTCCATCATACATGTCGGTTATGCCGATAGAGAATCTCTGAAACAGCAGGCGGCGGAATACGGGTTTGAAAAGCAAATTTCGTTTTGCGGGTATATGTCCGGATACCGGGCTGTGGAGAAGCTGTCGGATGTTCATCTTCTATATCTGGGTGTCCATGATTTTGGGCGGCATCAT
>DAOWOO010000356.1 GCA_030642025.1 Candidatus Zixiibacteriota bacterium
CCTTGATAAATTCCTCAACCATACCCCGGTCTCCTTCGACCATCACTTCGACCGAACCGCCGGGGAGATTGGCTACATAGCCGGTTATATCAAAGCTTTTCGCGGTTCGTAGGATCCAGTAGCGGAAACCAACCCCCTGAACGACCCCTTTTACAATAACCCTGGCGCCGGTGAAGGTCACATCTTACTCCCGGGCAAGCTCCAGCGCTCTCTTGGCCGCCTTAACCGGATCCTCAAAACGCTCTATTTTATCCGATATATTCCAGGCCGACAATGACACGATCGGCTTGTTCATCTTCATGCAAAAAGCCATTTCAGAAAGCGTACCAAATTTACCCGGAAGCGCCACCACGGCATCGGCGGTTTTTATAATTACCACATTTCTCGCCTCACCTATACCGGTGGGAATGGCGATATCAATATACTCGTTGGCGTCTGCTCGACTGCTTCCTGGCAGAATGCCGACTGTCAGCCCCTTTTTTGACTTGGCTCCCATAGCGGCCGCTTCCATTACACCGCCCAGTCCGCCGCATACTAAGATACCTTTACCGGCGGCAATAGTCTTCCCCACCTGCTCGGCCTGCTCCTTCATCTTTTTGGAACATGTTCCGGCCCCTACAACCGCAATAAATGGCTGTTTTCCCCTGGACATAAACACTTATCCCCGGCTTAACGATAACGACCTTTATCTGGATTATTCATGGCTCCCCAGCAATTTAAATCGGGGCGACTGGATTTGAACCAGCGACTCCTTAGTCCCGAACCAAGTGCGCTACCAGGCTGCGCTACGCCCCGATCTGGATGCGTCTATAATATACAATCGACCGATATAGTCAAGTCATTTATAGGCAGTGGAAACAAGTCAAAAGCGAAGTTTAATGGTTTTCAGAGCTTCGACCGCCTCCAAATGTGTAAAATTCATCTTTAATGGAGAAATTGATACATATCCGTCCGAGACCGCCTCAAAATCGGATCCCTCAATATGATCCCAGGTCGATTCTCCTCCTATCCAGTAATAGCGCTTGCCGCGCGGATCGGTTTTCTCTATTACAATATCATTATATTTTCGACGGCCCAGGCTCGTAAAAAGATATCTGGTAAATCTTTTATTCTCAAAGATGGGGAAATTGATATTTAAAAAAATGCCGGGCTGAAGTTTTAACTTTTCATACTGCCTGATAAATCTGGCAATAAATTCCGCCGCCGGGCGGTATGAATCAATATTATGAGCATCGGTGTTGGACACGGCTATCGATGGGATTTTCAATGTCGATCCTTCAATAGCGGCCGCCACCGTCCCGGAATAAGTCACATCTTCTCCCATATTGGCGCCGTGGTTGATACCGGAAATCAGCATGTCGGGATGTTTATGCTTTAAAATGCCGTGCACGGCCAGCATAATGCAGTCGGTAGGGGTGCCGTCACAGGTGTAGCGATTATCACCGCGCTCGACTATCCTGAGCGGGCGGTTCAAAGTCAGCGAATGACTTGAGGCCGATTGTTCGCGGTCAGGAGCAAAAGTTATCACATCGGCAAAACGCCGAAGCTCTTTTTCCATTGCCATAATACCGTCGGCATTGACTCCATCGTCATTGGTCAATAGTATAAACATTAAAATCTCCGCTATAAGACAGGCGGCCCATGCCGCCGTAATCGCATCACCGATAATATCTGTCCGCGATGCCGTATCTCATGCTCGGCTATGTGCCAGACAATTTCCCGACGGTTCCCAAATGGTAAAGATATCCGCCAGTTCTAAAGCCATATTCTTTTCCATACCAGTTTTATAAACCTCCCCACATCGGCCAGCGGGTTAAAATAAGAGCGTGACCCCTCATACACCGTAGTAATCGGAATTTCTGTAATCTTTGCCTTTAACAGCCCGGCCTGAAACAGCATCTCCGATTCAAAATCATATTTAACGGTTGATACCTTCAACTTTTTTATCAAATCAACCACAATCATACGAAACCCCGATTGCGAATCCCGCACCCTGGCTCCGTAGAAGATTGAAATAATAAGCGACGTCATGTTATTTGTCAACCATCGGTGCGGCGGAACTTTCTTAAGATCAATAGTCCGCGTTCCGATACTGATGTCGGCAGGCTGATTATACGATAAAAACGACATTAATTCTTCCGGAAGATGCTGAAGATCGGCATCGATGGTAATAACATGATCATAACCATGCTCAATGGCATATTCAAACCCGCGCTTGAGGGCGTATCCCTTGCCGCGATTGGGCGTATGTGACAAATGACCGACTTCAAGTTCGGTAATAATATTTTCAGTGCTATCGGTCGAACCGTCATTGATAACCAGAAGATCAACCCGGTAATCTATTTTTCTGATTCGTTCGATCAGTTCTTCAAGATGATTGGCGGCATTATAGGCGGGGATAAGAATCAGGATTTTGGAGAAATGGTCAGGCATAATCACCTGTAAATATTTTGGTCGGGGCGAGCAGAGTTGAACTGCCGACCTCTCGCACCCCAAGCGAGTGCGCTAAACCAGACTGCGCCACGCCCCGACAATATCATAATCTACTTTCAAAGACAGAAAAAACAAGGGAAAAGTTTGAGTATGTCCTCGACATCTTTTCTGATCATGCCGATTATGGTCTTTTTTTTGGCCGCAGTCTGCATATCCTTTTTCCCCGGCGACGGTTTTAGTTTCCGTAGCTGTGTACGGGCCCCTTCAATAGTATAATTTTCCTTGTACAG
>DAOWOO010000267.1 GCA_030642025.1 Candidatus Zixiibacteriota bacterium
AATCACGAATTCTATCCGTTCTTCCATAATACTCGATGATTTCCAGGGCATATTTAATCTCCTCTTATCGAAAATCAAATATACCATAACTGTAAACTATGTCATGACACAAACTGTAAAGTATCTTATGATACTAAACAGTACACGGCTCGTCGTGGCGAGTTCATAGCTGCCCTATCGGTTTTAGTGAGACATCTACCTAATAATATTCAGAAGCCTGCCCCAGCGGACACGCTCGAAGAAATGAGCGCCGTTATAGACAAATAACCTCGGTACCGACAACGGATCGGCGGCTGAGACCCCCGGCGCGTTCTTATCGGGTCCCCAGGACCAGTGAATAAATATCGCCTCGCCGAGAATCAAATCCTCATGCACCGGACCCCAGAAACGGGAATCGGAACTATGGTCACGATTGTCACCCATCATGAAGTACGAATCCCGGGGGACGCGGTAAGGGCCCCAGTTGTCGGGGGTATTGTCCCCGGCGCTGTTTCGGTGCCTAATGCGGGGATTGGTGAATTTGGACCCCGGGGGATTTTCAAATATCTTGCCGTCAACATAAACCACTTTGTCTTTTACCTCGACTGTCTGTTCCCCAACGGCAACACACCGTTTGATATAATTGGTTACCCTGTCACCGGGATATTTGAAGATAACAACATCGCCCTGCTCGGGCTCCCTGATTGACGGCAGCCGCCAGTTGACCAGCGGCAGTCTGGCACCGTAAATGAATTTATTGGCAATCAGAAAATCGCCGATCAGAAGGGTGTCCTCCATTGAGCCGGACGGTATCTTGTATGCCTCGACAGCCGATGTTTTAATAATCATCGCCAGCACTATGGCAATAAGAAGCGATTTGATATTTTCCCAGATGACATCAACAACGTCATGCTTTTTGGCGGGAGCAGATTTGGTCCGGTCTTTTTTCTTTCGGCTCATAATTCCAGTTTCTATAAACTTACTTACAATATTAAACTGATTACATAGCCATAAGTTACATATTTTCTACGGCAAGTAAAGAATAATATCCGGGATACCTTGCGGCAGTATAAAACAGTTCTCAAAAAGATTTTTCGTAACGATTCATACGCCGGGTCAGATGAGGACATCCAACGCCCACATTTCATACAGATCTCTTTTCCCCCGTTCTTTTATTCATGCCTGTTACTCAATCGTTAGAAGAACATATTCCTTATGCGGTTTATATCATTATAAAATACAAAGACGACCAGGATTAAAATAAATGCTATCCCGACCTGCTGGGCCATCATCCTCGTCTTGAGCGACAGCGGTGATCCTTTGATTTTTTCGATAATTAGAAATATCAAATGACCCCCGTCGAATACCGGGATAGGCAGGATATTGAGCACCGCCAGATTGACTGACAACAGCGCCAGGAATTCCAGAAGAACATCAAATCCGGCCTTGGCCGTATCTCCGGCCAGTTGTCCGATAAATATCGGTCCGCCGACATCGGAGAGATCGACTGTTCGGGTAATCAGTCCCAAGACAAACGAAAACACCATTTTGACATAGAAAACCGACTGGTTGAATCCGGCATTAACTGCGGGGAAAAAACCCATTGGCTTGAAACCGGCATACTGCCAATCCCGATCTTGCCGACCGCCACCGAATCGCCCGATGAGGTCGCCACCATGTCGCGATATGTAAGCATCGTGGCGGTTTTCGTCTCGTCACCGTGCATCCAGACAATCTCGAGCGGTTCCTCGATTTTTTCATAGATAATCGAGGCCATCCCGCGAAATGATGTTACCTCTTCACCGGCTACTGAGACAATTCTGTCACCCTCGACTATTCCGGCCATGGCGGCAGGACCGCCTTCGCTGACGGAACCGATATACACTTCCGGCACCTCCTGCCCGCGGAAGAAAAAGAGACCTGCCAGGACAACCACAGCCAGCACGAAATTCATAAACGGCCCGGCAAATATCACCAGGAATCTCTGCCAGACCTTTTTGGACATGAATTCATAAGGTGCACCGCTGGACTCTTCAGCCGGATTCTCCCCGGCCATTTTGACATATCCGCCCAGCGGGATCAACCCGAGAGCATATTCGGTTTCGCCCCACTTTTTGGAAATAATCGAGGGGGGAAATCCCAGCGAGAACTTTAACACCTTTATTCCTACCCATTTGGCCACGAGAAAATGGCCGAGTTCATGGATAAAGACCAGGACGCCTAATACAAATATGGTGGCAAGAACATAAGTCACATCATTTCTCCATTAATGATACGGCAAAATCGCGCGCCCAGTTATCCGCTTCGAGTATTTCATTTAGCGATGGGTGCGTTATTGCCCTATGTTTTTCAACGGCGTTAATAACTATATCGGGAATTCGGTGAAATTCGACAGCATCATTTAAAAACGCCGCCACCGCCGCTTCGTTGGCGGCATTGAATACCGCCGCCGAGGTTCCGCCCTCGCGGGCTACCTCATAGGCGACCGAGAGAACCGGGAATTTTTCAAAATTGGGCTTTTCAAAAGTCAGGCGACCCACCTCGGTTAAATCGCAATGACCGTTTTTCGACGGCAACCGTTCCGGGTAAAATATGGCATAGGCTATCGGCAGGCGCATATCAGGGCCGGACATCTGGGCGATTATCGATGAATCGACAAATTCGACCATCGAATGTATAACCGACTGCGGGTGAATAACCACCTCAATTTTTTCCGGCGGCATATCAAACAGATAGACCGCCTCTATTATTTCCAGCGCCTTGTTCATCATCGTGGCCGAATCAATCGTAATCTTGGCGCCCATATTCCAAGTCGGATGCTTGAGGGCCATCTCCTTTGTAATGGACGCAAAATCCTCTATCGGTGTTTCACGAAACGGGCCGCCGGAGCCGGTCAGGAGGATTTTTTTGACCTCCTTTTTCTGCCCGGAAAACAGGGCCTGCCAGATAGCCGAATGTTCCGAATCGACCGGGATAATCTCTGCCTTTGTTTTTGCGGCTATTTCGTTTAAAAGCGGGCCGCCGATAACCATCGACTCTTTATTGGCCAGGGCCAGCCTTTTATTCGCCTCGACCGCCTTAAGTGACGCCTTCAGCCCGGCCGCCCCGACAATGGCATTGAGAATTATATCAGCCTCAGGGTGCGAGGCCAGTGTTTCAATGCCCATCTCATACGGCAGAAGCTCGGTCACCGATGAATCATATCTTTCCTTGAACTGGCGCCACGCTGTTTTATCGGAAAGAGTTACATATTGCGGTTTATACTTTTCCACCTGGCGTAATAGTAAATCGGCATTGGTGTGAGCGCTAAGAGCCAGTATCTCAATACGTTCCTCGTGACGCGCGACCACATCAAGCGCCGAAAGACCGATAGAGCCGGTCGAGCCGAGTATGACAAGTCTTTTTCTCATCTGTACATTCAAACGGGAGCCAATTCAATCGGTTCCCATTTAATTCAATCACCGATTATTGTCCCGAATCCGGCTTATCCGATTTGATCTTTTCCTTTTTTGCTTTCTCTACTGAGGGAATATCTTTCAGGATAGT
>DAOWOO010000396.1 GCA_030642025.1 Candidatus Zixiibacteriota bacterium
CAATTCATATCCGATATATTCCTCACTCGGTTTCGCCGTTGTCGTCTTTCTGGTCGCACTTCTGGTTTTCCACCGAAGAGATTTTTAATATATTTTAGTTTCGTCAGCTCGCAGTGACAACGAAATCGGCGGTGTGACCCGATATTTATCCAAGCGATCCAATTTCTTTTTCGACCTCCTCAAGAATCTCGAATGAACGAACCAACTCTTGCATCGCTGTATGATCGGGATAGAGCGGGCGGTCGATATCGAGAAAATCAATATGTTTGCGGATCACTTTGTGCGCTTTGGCGACTCCCCCGCCGAAACTGTAATCGCGAAGATCAAGCGCCTGGGCGGCGGCCATAAATTCTATCCCCAGGACACCACAGGCATTGTCATAAATTTGCATATTCTTGATCGCCGTAGTCATGCCCATCGAGACAAAATCCTCCTGGTCGGCGGCGGCGGGTATCGACTGAACCGAGGCCGGGCTGGATAGAATCCTCTGCTCGACAATCAGCGAATCGGCGGTGTACTGCGAGAGCATCAACCCGGAAAACATCCCGGCGCCTTTGGTAAGAAACGGCGGCAGACCGACCGACAGAGCCGGATTATTCAGGCGATTCATGCGGCGTTCCGACATCACCGAAACCATCGTCACCGCCGCACTCATCATGTCCATCGGCAACGCCACCGGCGTGCCCTGGAAATTTGCCCCGGATATCTGGAGATTATCTTCCGGGAAGAAAATCGGGTTATCGCCGACGCCGTTAAGTTCGATTTCCACCTGCGATTTGGCGTAGTCTAAGGCGTCATGCGCCGCGCCGATCACCTGCGGAGTCGAGCGCATCGAGTAGGCATCCTGCACCTTGCACTTGATTCTATTTTCCGCCAGGTCTCCCCCGGCCACAAGTTTACCGATAGCTTTGGCCGAACGTACCGCCCCGCCAAAACCGCGCACTTCATGAAGCCTTGGTGTATACGGTTTCATATTCGCCTTGAGAGCCTCCAGCGACATAGCGGCGGCAATTTCCGCCTGTGCAAGCCAGCGGGCGGTATCATATAAAAATATCCCACTCATGGCGGTCAGAAGATTCGACCCGTTAATTGTAGCCAGTCCGTCGCGTGCCTTCAGTCCCGGAACCGGAATTCCGGCCCGGTCGAGTGCATCTTTGCCGTCAAGAAGCACGCCGTTGTAATACGCCTTCCCCTCGCCCATCATCAGAAGTGCGATCTGGGCCATCGGGGCCAGATCACCGCAGGCGCCCACCGAACCTTTCTGGCAAACAAACGGCGTTACGCCCTTGTTGAGCATATCTACCAGCGTCTGCGTGATCTCCAGACGACAGCCGGAATTGCCATGAGCGTGAACATTCACCCGTGCCGCCATCGCTCCCCGGACATACTCAATCGGGGCCGGATCGCCGATACCGGCAGAATGGTTGTAGACTAAATACTTTTGAAAATCCTTGACCTGGTCGTCGTCGAGAACCACCTCGGAGAATTCACCTATCCCGGTATTAACACCGTACATAATCTCATGGGCCTCGATTTTTCTCTCGAGCATCGCCCGGCATTTGTTGATTCGCTCGATTGCTTGGGCGGATAGCTCGACCTTTTCATTATGCCGGGCAATCTGCACCAGCTTCTCGACTGTGAGTCCTGAACCGTCTAATTTTGTAGCCATAACAACCTCATTTTTATAAATTTATGATAGATAATTATAAAGATTTCTTTTCAGATATCAATATGATTGCCTACTCATCCTGCAGGCCGGACGAGTTCTTCGGCTGATACCGGGAAATTACACATACTGATGTCAAACCCTGCTTCGGTTCATAATCATAATATGCCAGTATCTTAATCATAACATAATTAATATAGCCAGAGCTTCATTTTTGTCAATACAGATCGTTCCGGTGGCGCATCCGCCAGTAGGTTTTGTGCGCGGCAGATGTCTCATCTGCCCGAGCATTTCAACAGAGCAAGATTTTCCAATATGTTATCCTGGGGCAAATGTGGACTGTATGGTATCATAAGATCCTTTACAGTTTGTGTCATGACATAGTTTACAGTTATGGTATATTTAGTTTTCGATAAAGGAGATTAAATATGCCCTGGAAATCATCGAGTGTTATGGATGAACGGATAAAATTTGTTATTAGAGCAAGTTGTAAAGGCGTTAATATCAGCGCTTTATGTCAAGATTTCGGGATCAGCCGACCAACCGGTTACCATTGGCTGAAACGTTACCGAGCTATCGGCAGTCTTAGCTGTTTAGGTGATCTTTCTCGTCGTCCGCGCCACGTTCCCAATCGCACTCCGGAGACGGGTCTGGGTGACCCATCCGATGATTCGTCCCTGGATGAATCGAGGTTGGGTTCCCGCTTTTCATTATCTGTAAACAGGGGCCCCTTGAACCGATATTTAAGGAACAGTCCCGCACC
>DAOWOO010000133.1 GCA_030642025.1 Candidatus Zixiibacteriota bacterium
ATCTTGGTTTTAAGGAGAAACTCGCGCCAGAAATGCCAGAAGGAGAAATTCTATCCCAAGTTCTTCGCACTCGAACCCCGTTTGATTCCTATTCTGAGGATATGGTCAGTGGCATAATTGATATGGCTCCCGACATTGATGCTCTCACGGCTTTCGTCATTGGCCACGATAGAGGGATTCAAGATTAGGTATAGACTCATGAGATAGTATACAGATTAGAGTCACAACATAGGCAACCTCGCATCCCACCCAATGGGTGGGTATTATCGGCATTGTAAATGTGTCACGACATAAGTAACACTTTTCACGCTACGCGTGATTGTCTACTCATAACAACAGAACAGTCCCACACCGCAAGCGGATACGCCACCATTCACTATTAGTCCCCCGTCAGGCTCTCCGGCAGGGTTTCGATATATGCTTTGATTTCGTTGCGGATACGTCGGTAGTGAACCAGAGCCTCTTCCTCGGTAGCCGCATTTTGTGTGAGTTTGGGAGGATCATCGAAGCCATGATGAATCACCTTCGCTTCTCCCGGAAAGACCGGGCAGTTTTCGGCGGCGTTATCGCAGACGGTAATAACATAATCAAAGGGAATATGCAGAATATCCATGACATTGGTTGACTGATGTTTTGAAATATCAACGCCCGCTTCGGCCATAACTTTTATGGCGTAATTATTCAATCCGCAGGTTTCGATTCCGGCCGAGCGCGGTTCGATCTGATCGCCTTTCAGGTACCGGGTCCATCCCTCGGCCATCTGTGAACGGCACGAATTGCCGGTGCATAGAAAAAGTATCTTAAACTTTTCCGACATCAATTTTCAGATAATATGGATTATTTTATGATTTCGTCGGTTCGCTGGATGGCGCCGGAGACCTGGCGCTTTATTTTCCAATTGCCCAGATCGGGATCAGCCTCAAACTCGTACCCTCGCAGAGTATCACCGCCCTGAACCAATACCACAAAACTGTCGGTTTTCACTATGTTTTCCACCGAATTCCAGATAAGATATTCAGTTTTTAAGCTTACGCTGTCCTCGGTGGTAACGACCACATGACCCATCGCTTCCATGAGATTAATCTGCTCACGGACCAACCCGCTGTCGGCGATAAGATGTGAGACCTCTACTCCGACTGAATCAAAAAAGTGTACATCGAGATTCCAGGCCAGAGTTGAATCGCGCTTTTCGTATTTCTCAATCCGGTCGGCCTTGATATCGGTCGTTTGCACCGAGCCGTCATACAGGAATATACGGGCGTTGCGAAGTTCTTGATCGGGACGCATATTTGAGGTAACAGCGCCGTCGGAGCCATCAGCGCTCGGGGCTTTGATTTCGTTTTTCTCGCTACACCCGAGAAGCATTATCAAACAGATGAAAACGGCATAATATTTCAGCATAATCTCTTTCACTTTCAATTTATCGGCGTTTCCGGACGAGTATGCCAGCGGTTGTGCAGCCAAATCCATTGATCTGGCCATTCGCGGATAATCGCCTCCAGCGAAGCTGTACATTTCTCAGTCATTTTATGAACATCGCTATCGAAATCATTGGTTCTTTCTATCGTTATTTCAGGTTTCACAATCACCTTGTACCTGTTACCGTTGCGCACGCAGACAATCGGTATAAATGCCGCCCCGGTCTTTAAGCCTATTATACTCTGCCCCACCGGTGTCCATGACAACCGTCCGAAGGCGGGGACAAAGGCGCTCCGAACCCGGTATGAATCGGTATCAATCAGTATCCCCAGGGTGTATCCCTTCTTGAGAAGTTTCAATATCCTCCGCGGCGAATCTTTGGTATCGATATTTACAATCCCGATCGCTTCGCGGTTGCCTACCAGTAATTCATTAAGCCGCCGGTCGTACATTTCTCTTCCGATAACGGCGGCATTGTACCCTGATTTAACGGTAAAAGCGGCCAAAAGTTCGAAATTACCTATATGGCCGGTTACGGCAATGACACCCTTACCGCGACGGTAGGCCCGGTCAAAGTATTCCAACCCCTCGACATCGACCAGCCGGCTTATCTGCCTGTCATAGTGACGCTTGAACCTGACGATATCGGCAATGTTTTTCCCGAAATTGACGAACATATTTCTTACAATTACCTTCTGCTGTTTGGTATTGAGACTATCACCCATTGCGGCAGCCAGATTTCTCTGCGCCTTGAACCGATCCCGATGAGATATAAGATATGCCAGATACCCCATCATAGACCCGATGCCGACGGCCAGCGGCCGAGGGATAATATTAAAAAAGGCGATAAAAAAGCGGGCGAGATTATACGTCAGCGCCCGTTTGGTTTTCTTGCGCCAGGCCACTTCCGTTACACCAGTTTTGACTTGAGTATATCATGCAGATGAATAATGCCGACAGCTTTATGATGGTCGTCAACCACCGGAAGTACGGTTATGGAATGTTTTTCCATGAGGGCCAGAGCCTTGTCGAGGATATCACCGGGATATACCGTTTTCGGGTTTTGTACCATGACCTCTTCGGTGATTTTCTCAAAGAACCGTTCATCATTCTGCGCCAGACGCCGGAGGTCACCGTCGGTAAAAATACCAACCAGTTTGTTTTCGTTATCAACGACCAGAGTACAGCCGAGCCGTTTTCCGGTCATCTCCAGTATCGTATCACGTATCGGTGTTTCCGGTTTTACAATCGGTATCTCGGAGTTGATATGCATTCTTTCTTCAACCGTCATCAGAAGACGCCGTCCCAGCGAACCGCCCGGATGGAGGTAGGCGAAATCCTCCTTCGAAAAATTGCGCTCCTTCAGGAGGGCAATCGCCAGGGCGTCGCCCATAACCATGGCGACCGTTGTCGATGAAGTCGGCACCAGGTTATTGGGACAGGCCTCCGTTTCAACCGAGCAGTCGAGGATAATATCGAATTTCGCTGCCAGAGGCGCCTCGGTCTGCCCGGTGAGAAGTATGGTTTTTACCCCCAGTCTTTTCACGGCCGGGATTATCTGGTACAATTCATCGGTTGCCCCGGATTTGGAGATAGCAATAAGAATATCATCCGATTTCACCAACCCCAGATCGCCGTGAACACCCTCGGCGGCGTGAAGGAAAAACGAGGCGATACCGGTGGATGAAAGAGTGGCGGCCACTTGTTTCCCGATCAAACCGGATTTGCCCATTCCGGTTATAACCACCCGGCCTGTACACTCCAGAATTAACTCAACTGCCCGCCGGAAATTATCATCCAGCCGTTCGGCCAGCACTGCCAGCGCCCGGGCTTCTTTCAGTATTACATCTTTACCGTTTTCGAGAATCATAAATAAAATCTATCGCAAAAACGAAATCGGGTCAAGTTTACATCCGTCAAAGTAGGCGACTATAATCTCTCTGACAGCCCCGTATCCGCCTCTGGCCTTTGTTACATAATCAACCGTCTCAATCAGTTCCGGGGCGGAATCGGCCACGGCGATAGATAATCCCACCTGCTCCGCCAGGCCGATATCGAGAATTTCATTGCCGACAAAAGCGACCTGCGAATGATCGACTTTAAGTCTTTTCAAAAGCGGCTTAATCTGCTTGCGTTTATCGACCATTTTCTGGAGTATATATTTCACCCCGAGGTCTTTCATTCGAGTGGTGGTCGCTTTGGAGGATCGTCCCGATACAACGACAATCTCCAGCCCGGCCCGCATGGCCAGGACAATATAGAAACCATCCGAGATATGAAATTTCTTCATCTCAAAACCGTCGGGCCCGAAATAAATATAATCATCGGTTAAGACACCATCGACATCAAGCGCCAGAAGTTTTATATCCTTCATCCGGCTTTTCAACTGTTTGTACGTAAGATGTTTTTTCTTTCGAGGCATGGTCGTCCTTTTATTATAGACTCTTTCTGACTTTCAAAACTTCGATTATAAGATTTTCCATTTTATCCAATGGAAGCATGGAAGCGGCGTCGCATAAAGCCTTTTCAGGTTCGGGATGAGTTTCAACAAAAAGACCATCAACCCCAATCGCGGTGGCCGCCCGGGCCATCGGGATAATAAATTCAGGCTGTCCCGATGAATTCATTCCGCCTCCGCCCGGAAGCTGAAGAGAGTGAGTGACATCATAGACTATGGGAAACCCGAATTTTTTCATTATGACAAAGGAACGGAAATCAACCACGAGGTTGTGATATCCGAATGACGCCCCCCGTTCGGTTAGAATCACCCGGTCAGACCCGGCCTTGGCGGCGATTTTGTCCATATCATCCGGCGAAAGAAACTGCCCCTTTTTAATATTAATCCATTTCCCGGTAGCCGCCGCCCGTTTTACCAGTTCTGTCTGGCGGCACAGGAAGGCCGGTATCTGGAGTATGTCAACAACCTCGGATACAGGTTTAATCTCCGATGTCTCATGGATATCGGTTAAGAGAGGGAGATTGAATCTTTTTTTGACTTTACTTAAAACATCAAGCCCGAAATCGAGGCCATATCCTGAAAACGATTCCGATGACAGGCGATTGGCTTTGGTGTATGATGACTTGAAAATTACCGGAAGGTCATACTTTTTTGACAATTCGGCCAGCCTGTCGGCTACTTCAAGGCAGAGTTCCTCGGATTCAATAGCGCACGGCCCGGCGATAAGGAAAAACTGTTTTTCCTTTATTATATCGTCTATTTGCATTTTATCGATTTAATCCCCGTTTATGGCTTTCTGAAATGCCATTTTATTACATCACTGTCATCGGTGATATATCTATCACAGGCAATCTGACCGGCCGAATCGTTCACGGTAAACACCCACCAGAAACCCCCGGCAGAATAAACAGAATCGATAGCGTTGACAAAAGCGCCCATACTGCTTTCGGAATAATCGACCGAATGGCTCGCTGTAGTGATTTCGAGAACGGATTTTCCATCCTGACCGGAAAGCTCGATTATCAGGCTGTCGGCGCTGTTTGTCCGGGGCGGCGCGGTTTCAGACTTATTCTTTCCACAGGAGGCGGTTAGAAGCAGACATACAAGCAGAATATTCAATAGAATCGCCCTTTTAAACCTCATCTCAGATACGCCTCCATTACTTGAAAAACAGGCGAATAAGATATATTATTATAAATAGAAAGTCAAAGGCTCGCTGGACCCGGAATAATCACCGGATTTTGAAGGCGACATCTGGTACTTCCCCAATATATTCCGGAA
>DAOWOO010000104.1 GCA_030642025.1 Candidatus Zixiibacteriota bacterium
ATTATATATGTTTTGGGTTTACTGTTGTAAGACAGGTGTGATACATTACAGGGATAATCATGAATGTTGAGTTAATATCAATTGGCGATGAAATTATCACCGGGCATACGGTTGACACCAATTCGGTCTATATCGCCAGAAAACTGGCTGAAATCGGACTGAATGTTGTTTATAAAACAGCGGTCGGTGATGATCTGAAACGGATGGAAGAGGTTTTCTACCAGGCGATTAAAAGGGCTGATATTGTTATCACCACCGGGGGTCTGGGCCCGACCGATGATGATATCACCAAGCGGGTGATTGTGAAAGTATTCAAGAGAAACCTGGTTTTTCAGGAGGATATTCTCGATGATATCCGCCGTCGCTTTGAGGTGCGCGGCATCAGGATGCCGTCGATTAACCAGAATCAGGCGCTTCTGCCTCAGGGTGCAACGTACCTGGCCAACAGAACCTGTTCAGCGGTCGGGATATTGATTGCCGAAGAAGGCAAGATTTTCGTCGCACTCCCCGGCGTTCCCCGTGAAGCGAAAACCATAGTCGATGAAGAACTTATTCCTTTCCTTCAGGGACGAGTCAAGCAGAGTCATATTTGCGTAATAAAACTTCGTACTACCGGGATTATCGAATCGGCGCTGGCTGAGAAAATAGCGCCGAATCTGAAAGTTCCCGATACGGTACGATTTGCCTACCTGCCGTCATACAGCGGGGTCGATCTTCGGATAATTGCCTCGGCTCCCAATAAGGAAACAGGCGACTCCGATGCCGAATCAGTGGCGACCCGGCTTAGGGAACTGGTCGGCGAGTATATATTTGGCGAAAATGACGACACTCTGGAGAGTGTCATAGGCAAATTACTGAGCGAGCGCGGGCAATCTCTTACCGTGGCCGAGTCATGCACCGCCGGGCTTCTGGCCGGGCAGATAACTTCGGTACCCGGATCATCGGCGTATTTTGAACGAGGTGTTGTCACCTACTCCAATCTGTCCAAGGTTGAACTTCTTGGCGTTCCCGAAAAAATCATAGAAGAGCATGGCGCCGTATCCCGGGAAACGGCCGAAGCAATGGTGCTGGGACTTCGAGAGAAGTACAAATCAGATTACGGGGTTTCCATCACCGGGATCGCCGGGCCGGACGGTGGCACCGATGAAAAACCGGTCGGGACGGTGTTTATAGCGGTATCATCGGCAGACGGAGTTAAGTCAAAAAGACTGTCATTAAGCCGCGACCGTGAAATCAACCGCCGCCGCTCGGTCTATGCCGCCATGGAACTGCTTCGCCGAACCATTCTGGAGAATGACTGATGCGCCTTTTTATAGCCTTACCGCTTCCCGAGGATATAGAAAAAATGCTCGGCGAAATACTATCTGATCTTAAACAAAGAGGCCGCGGGGTTAGATGGGTGGCCTCAGGCAATATTCATTTAACGGCTAAATTTCTCGGCGAAACCGATGAGGTAAAGTTGGAGTCTCTTAAAGATGCTGTCGCCCGGATTGCCGGTAAATACTCTAAGGTAAGATGTGAAATAAACCGCCTGGGAGCTTTCCCCAACCTGAGACGCCCCCGGGTGATATGGGCCGGACTAACCGGGGATATTGAGACACTGGCCGATATCGCCTCGCATATGGACAATGAAACTCATGCGCTCGGATTTGAAAAGGAATCACGCAAGTTTAAGTCTCATCTTACCCTCGGCCGAGTCCGGGACAGCTCCGGATTAGGGGAACTTCTTGATTATATCGGCGACTACCAATTGTCATCCCGGCCGGTCATCTTTGACAAGATTGTGCTGTTCAAATCGACTCTGACACCGAGCGGACCGATTTATGACCGCCTTTTCGAGGCTGAACTATCCAATTAGGTGATTTTCTTTCATATTTCCGCCTATTCCGTATTTTTACTGACAGGATTTGACAGGGGATCATATTATTGAGTATTATGAAGAATGTGATAGCCCCGGGCCTTAAAATTCTTCTATTATTATAGCCGGATTAGGAAATAAAAAATAACTATACAAGGAGTGGTTAAAATGGCAGTTGAAGTTCCCGACCGGAAGAAGGCGCTCGACAGCGCCTTGCATCAGATAGAAAAGGCGTTCGGCAAGGGGTCGATAATGCGGCTGGGCGGTGATGCCATACAGAAGATTGAGGTTATTCCGACCGGTTCGCTGGGGCTGGATTATGCCCTTGGGGTTGGCGGTATTCCGCGCGGCCGGGTGGCCGAGGTTTATGGTCCGGAAAGCTCCGGAAAGACCACGCTGGCACTTCATTTTATCGCCGAGGCGCAGAAGCTTGGCGGGATCGCGGCTTTTATCGATGCCGAACACGCCCTGGACGCATCATATGCCCGGGCACTGGGTGTGAATGTCGATGATCTGTTGGTCTCTCAGCCCGATACCGGCGAGCAGGCGCTTGATATCACCGAAACCCTGGTCCGCTCCGGGGCCATTGACATTATTGTCATCGACTCGGTGGCGGCGCTGGTGCCGCGGGCCGAAATTGAGGGCGAGATGGGTGATGCCCACATGGGACTTCAGGCGCGGCTTATGTCGCAGGCGCTTCGAAAACTTACGGCGGTAATATCCAAGTCTAAGACGGCGGTAATTTTTATAAACCAGATTAGAATGAAAATTGGGATTATGTTCGGCAACCCGGAAACCACCAGTGGCGGAAACGCATTGAAGTTCTACGCGACTATCCGCCTGGATATCCGCAAAATCGCCACAATTAAGGATCAACAGGAGGTGGTCGGAAACCGTACCCGTGTCCGGGTAGTAAAAAACAAGGTGGCTCCGCCATTTCGAGACACCGAGTTTGATATTATTTACGGCAAGGGTATTTCCAAGACCGGTGAGCTTCTGGATCTGGCCGCCAAGTACGATATTGTCGAGAAATCGGGCGCATGGTACAGTTACGGGAGTGACCGGTTGGGTCAGGGGCGTGAGGCGGCCAAGCGGTTTCTGGCCGAGAACGAGGATATATTCTCAGAAATCGAAGCTAACCTTCGAGAGAAACTCGGTTTCACTATCAAAAAACCAGCCGAATCAGACGAGCAGACGGTAAAAATAGAGTAGATCTGACTCTATGCGGTAATTAATCTGCGGCTCTGATTGTACTGGTGTTAAATTGATCGAAATAACGGCGGGTATTAAAATACCTGTCGTTTTAATATAAGGAATCCTGTTTTTGCGCTTTTATTGGGCTTAGATGTTCAGCAATCCGCTGGGGCCCATCAGTTCCGTGAAGGCTGAAAGGAGGTCATTGTCGTAGTCCCCCTTGGCGGAGTACATTGTTTTCAACGCCGGGAATGTATCCACTGCTCTCTGGTACACCCGATCGGTCGTCATGGCATCGAAAGAGTCGACAATAGCTACAATTTTACTGAACTCATGCATCTCATTGAGTTTTAGGCCATTTGGATAACCCGATCCCTGACCGCGCTCATGGTGCTGAAGAACCGAGTAGTATGAAGCCGCCTCGATCATATCGGTTTTGGAGAGTATCTCCACACCCCAGTTGGGATGTTTCTTCATCAGTTCAAACTCCAGCGGAGAGAGCGCCGTACGTTTGTTTATTATTCTTTCGGAGATTTTTGATTTGCCGATATCGTGAAGCAGCGCCCCGATTCCCAGGTCATACAGGTATTGCTCGTCATGGCGTCCAATCTGCTGAGCCAGGGCGATGGCGAATGTACAAACATTCACCGAATGAGAATACGTGTAATAGTCGAATGAGCTTATTTTTAGAAGATTATGAAAGGTCTCCTGTCCTCTCAGAATATATCCGACTGTGTTGGCAACAAGTCCCTTGGATCGTTTGATATTGTTGCCATATGTTGGGTTGTCGAGAACATCCTTCATCAGGGATTTTGATGTGTCATATAAGATGGCGGCCTTTTTTTCGGGTTTGATTTCCTTGTCAACCAGGATTGTGCTGAGATTATCCTCAATATATTTCTGGTATTTATCTTTGGCCTCATCATTGACATATAATCGGCCGACGTTGTTTCCGATCAGCTTAGACAATGTTTTTACAGTAAAAGGCAAATCGGCCGAGCGATACAGAATCATCTGGTTGGAGATTTTAATAAAAAGATCAAAATTAAGAACAGTATCGATTCTCAGTGATTCCAGGTAAATCGGCAAGTAGCGAGTACCGGTTTTCGGTTTTAAATGGGTTGTTATTGCCATCAATATCTCAAATGTTCGATCATTATTATTTTTCTATGTATCGGAATGGTCGGCGGATAACTTAAATAAAACCCCCGGCGGGAGGAATGACCGGGGGCATCTGTAGGAGCGAGATATGGATGCCTGACGTGGTCGTCAGGCCCCGTAATTTTTTATCTGCATAAGAACCGAATTAAGCGAACTGGTAATATTGGAGAGAACCTTGGAGTATTTTTTCAGGAGCTCGCTGTATTGCCAGCGCATTTTGAAGGCCTCGGTCGGAAAATCAAAAAGATCCAAGAGTGTCTTTTTGTATATCTCATCGATATACCGAATAACATAATACGGATATTCCGGAATACTTTCGTCGGACAATTCGCCGCGGGACAATCGTCCGCGGTAAACCTCCACTTTTTCAAGGATAATCGTCCCAAAACACCATGGTGTCATAATCACGCCGAAATTGGTACCGTCTATATAAAAATTCCGGGCGGTCTTGGCCACTATATTAAGTATGATTGAGCGGGCGGAGTAGAAAGCGAGCGTCTCACCATGATCATCCGGCGTCTGCTTCAGCTTGCTTTCAATATCCTCAAGCTCCCCGGCGCTGTTATTATATACATTCTCCAGAAAAATATAGTAATCGTCGAAATAGACTTTTACATTTTCTGAAAAAGTATAAATATAATAGCCACCTGAATCATGATGCACTTTTGGCTCGGAACATGATTTAAGACGTTCCTCGGTGAATCCGCGCGCAAACTTGCCTTCTAACATGACAGCTCCTTTTTTCATTATCCTTCTGACAGACTCTTGAGCAAAGGGTATGCCCTTAATAAATCAGGTGACATTTCGAGGGGAAATGCCACCACTGGCCTTGCTTGGTTCGTTGTAAGGGCATGATAGGTAATGTATTACGATAGCGGTCTTGGCGGCGTCCGATGTCGAAGTCCCTTTGTGCATTTATCAATCATGGTGATGCAACTGATGTAAATTGATGAAATCGTTTTCACATTTGCCTGTTTTTTACAAAGAGATCGATTATCGAATCCCGGGTCATGGTTCAGCCGATCATTCCCGCAAAACCGATATTATATAAAATAGGGTATCAAAACCGGTCAGGGTACGGCCTATTCAAAGATTGAACAAGGCTGAATATATGACTGATGATGCGGCGTAATTGCTAAACAATTCTGTGGTTACGTCGATAAAAACTATGTTTAACCGAATTAAATCAGATAGTGCTTCTGGTTTAAAAACACCCGCACTTGTTGAAGGGAGGATTAGGTAAATGCCTAATTGGACATCGAAAACCACGCGGACTACCAGGACTCGCAAAACTACGACAAGAAAGAGTACTGCCAAAAAGGCCGCGCCGAAGAAAACAGCGACTCGTAAAACCACCACGCGCAAGACAACCTGGCGCAAAGCTACGACTCGCAAATCACCGGCTCGCAAAGCCACGACTCGCAAGTCACCAACTCGCAAAGCCACAACTCGCAAGTCACCGGCTCGCAAAACCACCACGCGCAAGACAACCTGGCGCAAACCTACAACTCGCAAGTCACCGGCTCGCAAATCGCCGACTCGCCACTCACCGGCGCGTAAAGCCACGACTCGCCAGTCACCAGCGCGTAAAGCCACGACTCGCAAAACAACC
>DAOWOO010000234.1 GCA_030642025.1 Candidatus Zixiibacteriota bacterium
CCATAGAGGTGCTATATCTTACAGGTGTGATTCAGGAGAAAATCGGCAAAACCGGCCATTAAACCAGTAGTGTTTTTGTATCAAGGTATTTGTCGAAACCACGTCCCGCACGGCGGGACTCAGGGGTTATCGACCTACGAAAACTTAATTATAGATAACAAACCAAAATGCCGAGTATAATAAGCATGTTCTGCCAGAATGGCAGAAATATGTCATTATTGACTTGACAAATAGATTGTAAGCCATTAACTCAGTATTGTATATGGCGTTAAAAGAACATTATATAATTGATTATCTGGCTTATAAGGCCGGTCGTCCGCTGAAAATCAAAGAGCTGGCTTCCGAAATGAGAATCCCCGGCAAAGAGTATCAATCGTTCAGAAAACTGGTGAAACAACTGATCGATGAGGGTAAGCTGGTGAGACTCCGGCGCGGCCGGGTCGGGGTTCCCTCGGAATTGGACCTGGTAGTTGGGGAGATTAGTATAACTCGCGGCGGATTTGGTATGATCTATTCTGATTCCGGTGAACCGGTGGTAATTTCCCCCAAGAATCTTTTTACCGCCCTTGACGGCGACAAGGTTATGGTTCGGGTCGGTACTACGGATACCGACAATGAACTTCACGGCAAAGTGATAAAAATTCTAAAGCGGACAGAAAAGGATATAATCGGGGTGTTTCACCGGGCCGGCCATTTCAATTTTGTAAAACCTGATAACAGGAAAGTTTATCGTGATGTATATATCGCTAACAGGCTGTCCCAAAAGGCTCTTGACGGTGAGCGGGTGGTTGTTCGGATTACCCATTGGGAGGAACCGAATCTCAATCCCGAAGGCGAAGTTGTAGAGCGGATAGGCTTCCCCGGCAATCCGAAGGCCGACATGCTGGCCGTTATCAGGAGTTTTGAATTGCCGCAGAAATTCCCGGAGGATGTGGAACGGGAAGCCGAGGACGTGGCGGCCTTGTTTACCGATGCCGAAATAAAACGCCGCCGTGATTTTACCGATGAAATTGTGTACACAATTGATCCTTTCGACGCCAAAGATTTCGACGATGCCGTTTCGGTCAGTAAGACAAAATCGGGCTATCGGTTGGGGGTTTATATCGCCGATGTCTCATTCTTTGTGCGTGAGGATACGCCTCTTGACCGCG
Source organism: Candidatus Zixiibacteriota bacterium (assembly GCA_030642025.1). GTDB lineage: Bacteria > Zixibacteria > MSB-5A5 > GN15 > PGXB01 > DAOWOO01. The sequence continues at coordinate 1,152 of DAOWOO010000234.1, forward strand.
AGGCTTATGATCGCGGCACCTCGGTTTATTTGCCGGGAATGGTGATACCGATGCTTCCGGAAAAGCTTTCCAATGATCTTTGTTCTCTAAAACCCAATCGAAAGCGCCTGGTTTTTGCGGCGATAATGAACTTTGACCGCCGGGGAAAGATGCTCGACTGGGAGATAGTCGATGGTGTTATTCAATCCCGGGCCAGGCTGGCCTATGAAGAAGCGCAGGATTTTTTCGATACCGGTAAGCTATTGCCGAAAGTAAAACGGGTGGCCAAGAATCTTACTGTCGCCCGCGAACTGGCCGGGCTGCTTCAAAAACGGCGGAAGGCGGAAGGGTCTCTGGATTTTGACCTGCCCGAGGCTAGGATTGTCATGAACAAGGCCGGAGAAGTGGTCGAGCTTGGCAGCCGCATCAGGCTGGAAGCGCACCGACTGGTGGAAGAGTTCATGCTGGCCGCCAATCGCGCCGTGGCGTTGCATGTCTTTCGGCTGGGTCAGAAGTTTCTTTACCGGGTGCATGAAAAACCCGACATGGAGAAACTGGAGGCGTTTTCACTTCTCGTAAAACGCCTGGGATACCGGTTCCCGGTCTCGCCGCAGATGAAACCGATTCAATGCTCCAGATTTCTGGATAAGATCAAGGGTAAGCCCGAGGAAGAACTACTCAATGAGTTGATGCTTCGATCAATGAAAAAGGCTGTTTATCAGCCGAAGAATATCGGGCATTTCGGGCTGGCTTTTACACACTATACGCATTTTACGTCGCCCATCAGGCGCTACCCGGATTTGATAGTACACCGTCTTTTAAGAAAGCTCGAAAACGGCAGGTTCCCCATCAAGCTGGCCAAACGCCTGGATAATGTCCTGACCAATGTCGGCCATCATTGTTCTGAAACCGAGCGTAAGGCCGAGGCGGCCGAGCGCGAAGCGATCAAGCTCAAGCAGGTGGAGTACATGACCAAACACCTGGGCGATGAGTACACCGGGGTGATTTCCGGAATGCTCAATTTCGGCTTTTTTGTCCGCATTGATAAGCTCGGCGCCGAGGGGATGGTGCGGCTGTCCAGTCTTGATGATGACTATTACCACTTCGATGAGAATAATTTCCGCCTGGTCGGCCGCCGTACCGGTCGCGTGTTCCGGCTGGGTGATCCGGTTTCGGTAGGCATTATGTCGGTGGACAGGATCAAAAATGAAATCAACCTGTACCTGGTCGAAGAAGACCGGAAGAAACCCAGGGGTCGTCGAACTCTTAGAACCAGTCGGAGAAAGCGTTGAGGCCGAGTGTTCTGATAGTAACCGGGCATGATAAGGCGGTCGGTTCTCGATTCGAAAAAAAATTCAGGCCAATCGGTGAGGTTGTCAGCGAACTGTCGCATCTTAATACCATTGTTAAAGAACGCGCTATTGAGCTGATACTGATTGACTCCGATTTCCCCGGTGTCACTCCGGCTGTTGTCAGGAAGCTGCGTATCCGCGCCCCGATGACTGACATCTGGGAAATAGCTGATCGTGTCGATTATCAGGTTGAAGATCGAGAGCCCGGTTTGTTTGACGGCACTGTTGATCCGGCCGGGGATGTGTCGAAAGCAGTCAGCAGGATATTATACCGAAAGGCGCTTCTGAGAAAATTCGGTATGGTCGGCCGCTCGGAGAAAATGAAACTGGTCGCCGAGACAATCGAGCGGGTGGCCCCGACCGACATCTCGATATTGATTGTCGGTCCGTCGGGAAGCGGCAAGGAACTTGTGGCCCGGGCGATACACAATTATTCCACGCGTTCCGATCGGCGTTTTGTGGCTATCAACTGCGGCGCGCTGGCCGAGGGAATCCTTGAATCCGAACTATTCGGTCATGAGCGGGGCGCTTTTACCGGATCGGTGGGTAAACGCGACGGTCTTTTTATTCAGGCTGATGGCGGCTCGATTTTCCTCGACGAAATCGGCGAGACCAAACCGGATATACAGGTCAAGCTACTGCGGGTTTTGGAAGATGGAGTGTTCTATCCGGTCGGCGGAGATCGTTCGGTGCGATCCGATGTACGCGTGATTGTAGCCACCAACCGCGATCTGACCGAAGCGATTCATGACGGTTTTTTTCGGGAGGATCTCTATTTCCGTTTGGGTGTTGTCAAAATTATCCTCCCGCCATTGCATGATCGCCGGGAGGATATTCTGCCGCTTCTTTATCACTTTGCCGAGAGGGAAAGCTCTCGGGGGTTCTCCGATAACGCCCTCGATTTGCTAGTACGTTACGATTGGCCCGGAAATGTCAGGCAACTGAAAAATTTTATTTCGCGAATGGCGGCACTTCATCCTGATGATCTGGTGACAAAAGCGGACGTGGAGCAGTTTATCGCCGAGCAGGATATCGGCCAGACTCATCTTCCGGTCGCCACCGGCAACACGCCTGAAGAAGCCGGACATGAGTTGATATACCATGCGCTCCTGTCGCTCGGCAACGAGGTTAAAATGCTCCGCGACCTGATTATAGCGAATCTGCCCGCACATCAGGATTTCGAAACCGGTGGTGTTTCCAGCGAGGTTACGCCGAGAGAGCCGGGGGTATCGATTCAGGATATGGAGCGCGAATTAATAGTTGCCGCCCTTCGCGAAACCGACGGCAATAGAAAAGAGACGGCCAAAAGACTGGGAATTGGCGAGCGGACATTATATCGCAAATTGAATAAATACAATCTCAATTGAACATTCGCCTTAAAATATTGGCTATCC
>DAOWOO010000248.1 GCA_030642025.1 Candidatus Zixiibacteriota bacterium
CAGTTTTTCGTGGGCTGAAATAATAATATCATACTGAAAAACCTGTGGGGTCTCGGCCAAGTACAACTTGTTGCGGTCAAGAGTGGATAAAATAAAGCCGCCTTCGACGCGCTTGACAGTATCCGAGGCCGGAGAGACCAGAATGGCCGCTCTCTCCCTTTTGGCCATACCTATTACCCGGTCGATATCACCGGGATCAACAAGAGGCCGGGCGCCGTCATGAATGGCGACATAACCGGTTGATATGGGAAGGGATTTCAGCCCCTTGCCAACTGATTCCATGCGCGTGGCGCCGCCAGATACAATTTTTTTTACCTTTTTGAATGAGTATGGATTGACAACTTTTTCATTGGTATAAAGAAGATATTCTTCAGCCACGACTATCGCTATTTCATCGACATTTCGGGCCTGTTCGAACTGGTAAACTGTCCAGGATAAAAGCGGGCGGTCAAGAATCGTGCGAAACTGTTTTGGGACTTTACCACCCAAGCGTTCACCGCGGCCGGCGGCGGTTATTAGTGCAATCGTTTTCATATAATAAATCTATCTTTATCGATATATACACCGCAGCGGATGCCGGGTCAATTACAAAATCAGCATACAGTCGCCGTAACTATAAAAGCGATACTTTTCCTTGACGGCGGCATTGTAAGAGTCAATGATCTGTTCCCGTCCGGCAAAAGCGGAAACAAGAATAATCAGCGATGATTTCGGCAGATGAAAATTGGTGAGCAGTTTATCGACAACCTTAAATTGGTGGCCCGGCTTTATATACAAATCGACGTAGTTGGAAAATGCTTGAACCATACCGTCAACTATCGGAGCCGATTCCAGTGTTCTGACCGAGGTAGTTCCCACGGCAAAGATTCGGCCGCCGTTCCTGCGGATTAAATTAATCGCTCTGGCTGACGATTTTGATATTTCGGCGAATTCGGGGTCCACCGAATGCTTATCAATATCATCAACTCTGACCGCCTTGAAAGTGCCGAATCCGACATGCAGGGTAATCGGGATGATTTTTGTTCCGGCCTTTTCAATATTTTTCAAAATCCTCGGTGTAAAGTGAAGTCCGGCTGTCGGAGCCGCCACCGCTCCGGTTTTCTTCGGGTTGGCATAAACCGTCTGATAACGCGATTCATCGGTTTTTTCATCGGGACGATGAATATAAACCGGCAGAGGTACATGACCGTATTTGCTGATAATCCGTTCTGCTTCACGACGATTTTTAAACCGGATTATGGTTCGACCGGTCGGAAGTTTTTTGATAATCTTCAGCGACAGAAGATCATCGAAATAAAGCGTCTCTCCCTCCTTAGTCCTCCTTGCCGGATGGGTAAGAACTTCCCAGCAAATCCGTCCCTTGAAATTGGTTTCATTGAGAAGAAATATCTCAACCTTGCCGCCGGTGGGACGCCTCAGGAGCAGCCGGGCTTTGAATACCCGGGTGTTATTTATTACCAGGCCGTCGCCCGGTCTGAAGAAATCGACAATTCCGGGAATTTTCAAGTGTGTCAGTTCGCCGGTTTTCCTGTCCAGCACCATCATCCTGGCGCTGTCGCGGCGGCGGGTCGGGTGATAGGCAATATAACCGTCGGGCAAATTATAATCAAACTGCAACAATTCCATTCTTCAGGTTTCCTGTTTTCGACCGGTGAACAGAGCCAAATTTTTATATATATAAGATTTATAATGCCGAATGGCAAGCAGACTGATAAAGTACCTGTTTGGTAAAAAGAATTAGTAGCGCCTGAATATTCGGGCAACCTCGACTGCTAATCAATGCCGGCGATTTTCATAAATGTTTCGGCTTTGGCGTACTCTTCGATAAGGTCTGATTTCATGTCGCCCATATCTGACTCACTAATCTCGAAATATTCCATAAACGTTCCATCCGGTTTTACACGCGAGCTTCCGAGAGCATCAGAAGGAAAAGCCAGATGTGATATGCAATCGGCAATATTGACAAGACCGGCATAATTATCGCTGACATTTTCCTCACCGGGACGGTTGTGGAACCCGATTGTATCGGCCATTCTATCAGGGAGCTTCCACTGTTTGGCCAGTTGATGTCCCAACTGAGCATGATCGAAACCAAGCAGGCTGTATTCCGCCTCCTTGACGGGAAGATCCGGGGACTCCTTGATCATGGTCAGTATCTGCTGATGCTCTTCTTTCATAAAACCGCAGATCACCATTTTACCGATATCGTGGATCAGACCTGATGTGAAGGCGGGATCGGGATTGAAAGCGGCGCCGCGCTTGTATTTTTTTGCAATCAGGCGGGCGGCGACGGCCGTCGCCAGAGAATGCCGCCAGAAATCTTCATGGAACTCACGGTCTTTATCATCAGCTTTGAACATATTCAGCACCGAGGCCGATAAAACCAGGTTCTTGACCGCTTCCAGCCCGATAATCATGACCGCATGTCTGACCGAATCGATTTCGCGAGAGAGCCCATAAAAGGCGGAGTTGGTCAGCTTCAGTACTTTGACCGACATGGCCGGGTCTTCAGAAAGAATTCCGGCGATATCACCGACAGATGTATCCGGGTTACCTATTGTCTTTTGTATTTGCTGAAAAACAATCGGCGGAGTGGGCAAATTTCGAATATTGCCGATTATCTGTCTGATTTTTTCCTCTACCGACGAGGCGGCGGCTGGTGCTGTTGCCATAATTTATCACTCACTTGCTTTTCTGAAGGTTGCTAAGTTAATATAATTCGATTACTATTCACTGAACCTGTTCACCATAAAACAATCCCTGCTTAATCATTCAGCGCTTCAATGAATTCCGGCCGACCCAACAGAATATCGATAGTCGCGTTTATAACATCCGGCCGGATATAATACCCGTTTTTTATCCGTTCTTTAATGACACCCAGATCTTTTTCTGCTTTGATCTTTCTCGATGCCATACAGCCCGGTCTTACGAGACGATCCGGCCCCATTTCGTTTGAAGATCCGATTTCCATTCTCAAATACTCCCATTATACTCACTCTATAAATCAACCACTTGGTGATACGCTTCAACTCAGCTTTTCCCGTCAACAAACATCGGTGCCGGGTCGACATCCCGAATGTATTTTAATATCTTGTGGCTGTTTTTTAATTCATTCAACTCCGAGCGGACACGGTCATAACGGCTTTTAAGATATTCCTCATTTTCTCTGACCAGCCCGATATTCTTTTTCACCAGCGTGGTTATGCTGTTAACCAGTTTGCGCACCTCAGGCGCCGAAGCCGCGATTGAAAACAGTTTGGGGGCTTTCCCCTTAATCTCGCCTATTTTTTTCTCCGATTGTTCAATCCGCTTATGACAGCGGGAGATATCAGTGAACAGATCAAGCAGTTTATTATCCCGCTCGAATTTTATCATATCCTTCTGCTTGTCAATCAGGATATAGAGAGACTGATAAAACGAATACTCCTCCTTGAGAACAAATACAAGTTCGCGTTCCAGCTTGGTAATCTGATTAAATTCCATGGTCATCCCTCTTAAACTGACAATGACAATTTTCTCGCCGCCTTTTCTCCATTTTCCGACAAGGCCGGCGTAGCTTTATTTTCAGTCTGTTCGGCCAGTTGAGTCCAGCCGTTGCGAATATTTTGTAATATCATGATTATATCGTCAATAAGCGCATTGTCTTTGGTTGCCTGCACCAGGTCAACCTGCTTGATTACGAAGGAGTACAGTTCC
>DAOWOO010000218.1 GCA_030642025.1 Candidatus Zixiibacteriota bacterium
CCATATTATTGGGCCAGCTATCAGCAATATCCTGTTTAACCTGATCGACATCGTAATCTATGGTGAATTCCGGTATATGTTTCTTGATCTCGGCCGCAATGATTTCCGGGTCAAAACTCATAGCCGTAACGTTAAAGGCGTTTCGATGTTCCAATTTGGATGGATCGGCTTCCATCAAATCAATTGCCGCTTTGATTGCGTCAGGCATATACATCATATCCAGAAAAGTCCCCGCTTTCAGATTGCAGGTATATTTCTTTTTCTTTATTGCTTCATAGTATATTTCCACCGCATAGTCAGTGGTTCCTCCACCGGGAAGTGTCTCATTCGAGATAATACCAGGGTAACGAACACCCCTCGTATCGACGCCAAATCGTTTATAATAGTAGTCACAAAGCAATTCCCCGGAAACCTTGGTCACTCCATACATCGTGTTGGGTCGCTGAATGGTATCCTGCGGTGTGTTATCAAGTGGGGTGGTCGGACCGAAAGCGCCGATTGAACTGGGAACAAAAACCGCGCAGCCATTCTCACGAGCGACCTCCAGAACATTATAAAGTCCGTTGATATTAACATTCCAGGCAAGATTTGGTTTGGCCTCTGCCACTGCCGATAATATTGCCGCAAGATGCATAATTGTGTCGACGTTATACTTTTTGACGACACCGCTTACTGCATTGATATCCGTGCAATCGACAATCTCAAAAGGTCCAGAATCAAGCAGTTTCTTGCTCGGCTTTGTTCGATTTCCACCGGCGACAACATTTTCACTACCATACTTCTGACGCAATTCCATTGTCAATTCCGACCCGATTTGCCCTACTGATCCTGTTACTAATATTCTCTTCATTTTTGCATGACCCTTCTTGATACAGATTCATATGTCCGATATTCTAACTTTAACGCCATTTATGACGACTCCTCAAGCATCCCTTATCAAACCAGCTTCCCAGTCTTGGAAGATGTTCAACAATCCATTAATCCCGGGCTCCGGAAAACCTGCTATTCATCTTCCTATCCAAACCAGGTTGCCGACAGACCAATGAACCTCATATTTGACCGTCCTGGCCTCAACGGCTGGTATTGCCACTACACTGCCACGTTTATCATTACCAGCCATGGAAGTAACTTCCCTGTTACCTAATACATAATCAAAACGTGAAAATAGCATTTCCATCCACAAATGTCAATTGCCATTCGGTGGGCAATAAAAAAGGGGCCCCGAAAGGCGCCGGGATGTACAGGATTTAGGATGACTATTTGGCCAGTTCCAGATCGGAGGAGACATTGATATTCTCCACACCAAGACTGGTATCGAGCGATATAGCCGTTTTTAAAAGCGACGAATCGGGAGTGATCTTGCGTATTTTTCCGGCAACATCCTTAATAGGTGCCTTTCCGATCTCATTACCCTGAAGCGCAACCATGTTGCCGAAAATTCCATTATACCCCAGGTGTACCGCTTCCGAGCCGAAACGACTGGCAAGTATCCTGTCAAAAGCTGTTGGGGTTCCCCCCCGAAGAAGATGGCCCAGAATAGTCACCCGGGTTTCCAGAGTGGTAATTCCTTCGATTTGCGCCGCCAACTGATTGGAGATCCCTCCCAGTCTGATCTGGTCGGGACTATTAGCTACTTTTCGTTTGATCACCAATTCGCCGCCTTCTGCCTTGGCGCCCTCACCGATAACAATGATACTGAAATTTTTGCCCTTGCGGTTGCGTTCCTTGATCTTGTCGCAGACAACATCAATCTGGTAAGGTAACTCCGGTATCAGGATAATATCGCCCCCCCCGGCGATACCTGAGGCCAGTGCCAGCCACCCGGCATAACGGCCCATAACTTCGACAATCATAACCCGGTGATGCGACTGCGCCGTGGAGTGAATCTTGTCGATAGCCTCGGCCGCCGAGGTCAGCGCCGAATCAAAACCGAATGTCTGATCAGTTCCGAAAAGGTCATTGTCGATTGTCTTGGGAATCCCGATAATACTCAATCCTTTTTCGGCCATACCATTGGATGCCGCCATGGTGCCGTCGCCACCGATAGCAATTAAAGCATCCAGCCCCAGACGTTCAAAATTCTGAACAGCCTGCGATGAACGATCAATATAGATGTATTCATCACCCTGCAGAACCGGAAAATTGAACGGATCGGCCCGGTTTGATGTTCCCAGAATCGTGCCGCCCAGGGTGAGAATACCCGAAACATCGGCCGGCTTTAGTTGTCGATAGCGGTTTTCAACCAGTCCTTCATAGCCATCGAAAAAACCGACCACCTCCATGTCATAGTCATGCAGGGCCGTTTTGACAACCGCCCTGATCACCGCGTTGAGACCCGGGCAGTCGCCCCCTCCGGTTAACACTCCCAATTTCATCTTTCGAGACATAGCACCCTCACGGTTTAGCTGACGGCTGTTGTTGTTTCCACCTGCTCATTCTTAATAAACTCATTATAAACCTTCTCGAATGATAAGGCAAGGTCTCCCGCCTTGGCCTTGTACTCATTCTTGTCGGTCCAGCCTGACGATGGGTCGAGAATTTTGGAGGGAACATCGGGACAGCTTTCAGGGATACTTAGTCTGAAAATATCATCCCGTCTGAAATTCACCTTTTTTAGCGTACCATTTAGGATAGCCCTGATTATGGCGCGGGTATGGGCAATACTGATTCTCTCACCGGTACCGTAAGGACCGTTAATCCAACCGGTATTAACCAGCCAGCAATTGACATTATGCCTTTTCATTTTTTCAGTCAGCAAATCAGCATAGACCGTCGGCTGCAACGCCATAAATGGCGCTCCGAAACAGGCACTGTACGTAGCCTGGGGTTCGGTTATGCCGCTTTCGGTACCGGCCACTTTGGCCGTGTAACCGATAAGAAAATACTCCCTGGTTTGTTCCTGGGTCAATTTGGCCACCGGAGGCATAACGCCGAAAGCATCGGCGGTAAGGAATATTATATTATTCGGATGTCCGCCATGACCCTCGGGTACAATATTCTCAATATGCGTAATTGGGTAGGCCGCCCGCGTATTTTCAGTAAGTCCGGCGTCATTGAGATCAATCCGACGGTTTTTTGAATCCAGCGCCACATTTTCAAGAACCGTTCCGAATTTTCGGGTGCACTCGTAAATATCCGGTTCACCCTCCTGGGATAGTCTGATAACCTTGGCATAGCAGCCGCCTTCAAAATTAAAAACGCCATTTTCGCTCCAACCGTGCTCATCATCGCCGATAAGACGCCGTTCCGGGTCGGTGGAAAGAGTCGTCTTGCCAGTTCCGGACAGGCCGAAGAAAATCGCCAGATCATTATCTTTACCGACATTGGCCGAACAATGCATGGAGAGAACGTCCTTCTGGGGCAGAAAGTAGTTCATTACCGTAAAAACCGCCTTTTTGATTTCGCCAGCATACTGAGTGCCGCCGATCAAAACCATCCGTTTGGCCGGGTGCAAAATTATAAAGGCTTCGGAATTGGTTCCGTCGAGTTCCGGAACAGCGTGAAAATGCGGCAGATGCAGAACAGTAAACTGCGGCTCAAATGAATCCAGCTCTTCCTGTTTGTTGATCCTGATAAACATATTACGGGCGAACAGGTTATGCCAGGCAGTCTCATTTATTATACGAACCGGAAGGCGATACTTCGGATCTGCACCGGCATAACAGTCCTGAACATATAATTGCTTGCCCTGAAGATAAGCCAGGACTCGATAATAAAGGGAGTCAAACTGTTCAGTTTTAAACGGTCGGTTTTCCTTGCTCCACCAGATTTTATCATCGGTAGAGGGTTCCTTTACGATAAATTTGTCCTTTGGAGAACGACCGGTATGGTGACCGGTACGAACTACCATTGGTCCCAGATGCGAAATAAACCCCTCCCGGTTGCGAACCACTTCTTCATAAAGACTCGGGGTTGTCAGGTTCCAGTGAACCATTCCGGCATTGGTCAAACCATACATTGACAGATTCTTTTCCGCCATAATAATTTCCTTTTAAAGAGTTTAAAACTCATTTCC
>DAOWOO010000174.1 GCA_030642025.1 Candidatus Zixiibacteriota bacterium
GCGGTGCAGGGACTTGAACCCCGGACACGCGGATTATGATTCCGCTGCTCTAACCAGCTGAGCTACACCGCCATTTACGAAAATGCAAATCTAATAATATATCGGATTTTGTCAAGAGTTTTCAAGGGTTTGCAACGGTTTGTCGGGAATCTCAATCAGGCAGTTTCGAATGGCATTTTCGATTTCAGTAAAATCGACGCATGTGTTTTTGCAGGGTCCCTCGGGCCTCTGGTTGGGAAAACCGATTACCGGGGTATGTACATTAACCTCACGGAAACCAGACATCAGGTCGCGCTCGCAGGCAATGGCGATAATTATTTCCGGATGCAACTCCCCTATTTTTTTTCGGGCCTCACTCCCCCCGCCGACAGTAACCATGTGAAAACGGTAATGATCTCGAAGCGCCCGAAGCATCTTGAAACTCTCTTTTGTAAGACATCGAGGAATAAGAAGCAGAAGTTTTTCCGGAACGGTACGGGTGGGGCCGGAGCCTATCAGCACATTGTGAATCTTCAGGAATGAATTGGTCAGTCGGTCTTTTGAGACACCAAACAATTTGCCCACCCACATCACAATATCCAGAAGCCTGTTGACCAGCCCGGGAATAACTATATGCCTTGAAACCGGCCACCGAGCTACGGCGGCAATAACGAGAAGGATAAGCCAGGCTACCAGGATGCCGCTGAACACAAGATATATAACCGAAAAAATCCGTGGAACCAGAGATCCGACAGATACCAGACGCGGATAAATCAGCCAGAGAAACAGCCCGGCCAGAGAGATTATTATAATTGTCGAGATGACCGCCAGACCGAGAAACACACGGTAGTCGGTCTCAACCGACTCGGTTTCCCGGGTTCCGTCCCAGTCGGCCCACTCGTCACCGAGCTTGCGGTCATTGATTTTTATCTTTGGTTTCGGTTCGTCCATATTATGAATATATGTTCAGCATAGACCGGGGTCAATAGCCTGATATTCCCACCAATTATTAAACGGTCGAGACATTGTAATGTTTTACGCTATGAAAGCAAGAAATGATTATTAATTAAGATAATATAGCCGGGAAATTTGAGAGTACAAAAGGTAAGGAGCCTCCCCTCACAAGAGGCTCCTTAATCCCCACCTCATAAATACCCTTCACCGCCATACTATTTATGAGTAACTAACCTCGGGTATATATAGTAACAACCATTGTGCCGAAGCTGACTTTTAATGCCGGAACTCTTTCAACCTGCTTGGAGACAGGAAGATAAAAACCAATTCACGCATGCCTTAATAGGATTTAAATTATTGCGAATCGCAGAACATGCGCCAATATTCGGCCCGAAATCCGGCCTGGAATCATAATACGTTGTATTACAGAAAGATATGCGAAACATATCCTGCGCATAATGGCGCTCCTATCTTGATAGATCTGCGCCACTGATGCGTCGGACAAGAGACAAAAAAAGCCCCACATAGCGGGGCTTTTTCGTTATTGTTGATATACGCTTAATATCCGGCTGTAAAGGTTACAATAACATTGGCGCTGTCGAGAGTGAAGTCGATTGTTGCCGGCGTTTTAATTATATATATTGAAAATTCACCGCTCTCCGCATAATTCTTTATTATATCAAGGTTTTTTATCATTGAAAGCGATGTTGGCCAGTCAATATGTTTCTCTGTCCCCGGCCCTGCGCTAACAGACAGACCGGTCAATATAAGGTCTGCATTGGCCTTTACGTCATTGGAATCGGCATATGCCGGTGTTGCCGTATGTGGAGCGATATAGAATTTTGCAGACATCGCCTCAGTAGAATTATTGGTCAGCCAAAGCTGGAACCCGACATTGTCGATATTCTTAATCTTGTCCTTGTGATCATTCCAGTCATCTTCTTCGGTCAGATCAACAGCAAAGAAGATAAATTCTTCGTTATCGTCATTAATATCGCTGTCACTGATTCTGAAGTCGATCACAAATGTTCCTGTCACTAAGCAGCCACTCAGGACTATTACCCCCAGCAGGACGGACAGGAAACTGATATGCTTAATCATCTGTTTCATATTCCATTCCTCCTACTGTCCCAGGTAGTAGTTTAGGCCACCGGTGATGGTTGCCGATTTTTTAGAGCCGCCCCCCTCGGAGCTGATTACATGAACCTGTCCGCGAAGATCGAGACCCAACCGGGGGCTGAAATTTATTTCAAAGCCCAACCCGGTCGACCATCCGAGCTTGGTGGCATCTTCATCATAATCGCGTGACGTGGAATATGCCGCGGCGCCGAGCAGACCATACATCCGTAGCCCGGCCCGTTCTCCGAAACCGCCGCCGATCAGGCAGTCGACCCCATACGAGGTTACTTTGGAACCGGGCCTGGTGCCAAAAGTGAATTCGGCGTCACCGTATTTTCCGAAACTGATATTCGGCTCGAGGACAATCCCGGGCATAACTTTCAATTTGGCTTTGAAACCAAAGGTCGTTCCGCTGCTTTGATCCTCCTGAATGACCGGGATGGTTATTCCACCGAAACCGCCGATACCGAAATTGGCGGCGGCGACCGGAGATACGATCCAAATCAACAGGAGCGTTGCCATGAGCATTTTACGCATAATTTCTCCTGAACGCTGATTATATTGGATTAACTATTTATAAGATCGTATTTGTCCGATAAATGTCAAGTCTTTATACGGGCTTTCGAATAGGTCCGCCAGTATTTTGGAGATAAATCGGTCAATTTCACAGGTATCTATAGGATAGCCGCAGTCAATGGCTGTGGAATCCCTCATTATGTGCAAAACACATTTCCCGGCTATTATGAATTATGACAATATATGAATCCCAAAAAAATATTAACCGGAGGACTTGACAATCGGACTATCTGTCATTAATTAGAAACACTTTGCTAAACATTTGATGCTCGTTTTATAAACCGGGCGGTGTTTTGTATGTGGTAAGGTACAGTTTATTAAACTTTTAGGTGGTATTTGTTAAACCATGCGGGTTGATATTGGACAGAAATTAAAGGCGCTTCGACAGGCCTCGGAGTTGACTCAGGCGGAACTGGCGGCCAGAGCGCGGCTTACTAAGGGGTTTATTTCCCAACTGGAACGGGATCAGACATCAATCTCGCTTGATTCGCTTCTGGATATACTTGATGCCCTGGGAGTCACGATAAGCGAGTTTTTCGGAGATCGGGGTATTTCAAAGGCGGTTTTCTCACCTCGCGACAGGGTTTCCCTGACAGAGAAAAATGTCCGGCGTTTTGATCTTCTGGTTACCGGAAGCACCAACAACCTGATGGATCCGATTATGTTATCTCTTGACCCCGGCGAGGAACTCCCGGTCGAGCAACCGCATGCGGGGGAAGAATTCGGTTATGTACTGGCCGGAACCATGACCCTGGAACTCGGCAAAAAAACTTATAAGATTCCGCCGCGCAGTTGCTTCTACTTCGAATCAGATCGGCCGCATCAGTTTTTGAATAAAGGCAACACCAAAGTGAATCTTCTGTGGGTGACATCGCCGCCCCAGATGTAAAACCGGATAATTCCACAGTGAGAGGAGGGATAAAATGAAAATTCTTGGCCGTCATTTACTGGCCGAATACGTACAGTGCGACAAGGCCCTTCTTAATAATCGCACGGCCCTTGAGAAAGCACTCAAGGAGGCCGCCCGGCAGGCCGAGGCAACCATCGTTGACTCGGTTTTTCATCAATACAATCCCCAGGGTATATCGGGCATTGTGGTAATAGCCGAATCTCATTTGTCAATTCATACCTGGCCGGAATACGGTTTTGCCTCGGTTGACTGTTTCACCTGCGGCACCAGTGTCGATCCATGGAAAGCGGTAGAGTATCTTGAGACCGCTTTAGCCTGCCAATCTCTGTCAGTCAGAGAACTCAACCGGGGGATACCGTCTGAATCCGATGAAATTATCGCCCATAAAACAGCTGTCTCGGCAGGGGCCGACTGAGCCGGTTGGAATATCCGAGTCTGTTATGATCAAGGCAATACAGATTACCGGGGCATCCCGGCAGGATCGGCTCTCCGGACCGGATTTTACCCGGATCAGGCAATTACTAAATGACGATCCGTCGAATACGCCTTTTCTCGTGCTATCGCGTTCCATGGTCAGAAATAATATTGTAGGCCTGACCCGGGCGCTACCCGGTGTTAAGATACACTATGCTGTCAAGTCGAACAATCATCCGGCCATACTGGAGGAAGTTGTGCGAGCCGGACATTGGTTTGATATTGCCTCATATCAGGAATTGCGGTCTGTTCTGGAAGTTGGCGGCAAGACCGACGAGATGATACATTCTCATCCAATCAAATCGCCCCAGGAAATTGCCGAGGCTGTCGCCGCCGGCGTAACTGTATTTGTCGTTGATAATCCCAGCGAAGTTGAGAAATTTTCCACATTCGCCGATAAAGTCAGGCTTTTAATCAGGTTCAAAGTCGATAGCGGTGCGGCGGTCGTGAACCTGTCTTACAAATTCGGATGCACTCCCGAAGAGGTTCTCTATCTTGCCGGAAAAATGAGCGAACTCGGCATATCATATCACGGCCTGGCCTTTCATGTCGGCAGCCAGTGCGAGGATAGCGGCATTCATATAA
>DAOWOO010000057.1 GCA_030642025.1 Candidatus Zixiibacteriota bacterium
CGGCGCCGTCAAATATCGTTTCCGCTCCGATAATCGCCGAATGCCCGATTAATCTTGAGTGTGAAATCCGGCAATCGCATTTATTGGGTACGCACGAGATGTTCGTCGCTGAAATCGTGGCGGTGCATGCCGCCAGAGAATTAATTATGCCGGATGGTCGGATTGATATCGACCGGCTCAAACCGCTTGTCTATTGTACCGTCGCCCGTGAATACCGGGGCGGGCTTACAAAAATTATGGGACGTTACGGCGACACTGCCAGGGAATAATTTATACAATGCCCCAGTTTTCGTTTGAATCGGTAAATATTGACAGTAATGCCCGGCGGGGAGTGGTGACGACTCCACACGGTAAAGTAAATACGCCGTCTTTCATGCCGGTGGGAACATCAGGAGCGGTGAAGGCAATGACCGCCGAAGACCTGGAATCCTGCGGGGCGGAGATAATACTGGGCAATACCTATCATCTTTATTTGCGCCCCGGTGAAAAGCTGATTAAAGAACAGGGCGGGCTGGCCCGGTTCACCGGATGGAATAAACCGATGCTGACCGATTCGGGAGGATTCCAGGTGTTTTCCATGCAGGAGCTCCTGAAAATAGATGACGAAGGAGCGACGTTCAAATCGCATCATGACGGTTCGTCGCATCGGTTTTATCCCGAAAAAGTAATTGAAATTGAGCGGGATATCGGCGCCGATATAATTATGTCATTCGACCAGTGTGTGCCATACCCTGCTGATCGAGAGCTGGCTTCGACTGCCGTAGCCAGAACTTATGACTGGGCGCAAAAAGGTCAAAATCATTTCAATAAACTTGACGAGGAAAATCCGACCGGAATAGCCCTGTTCGGAATCGTGCAGGGCTCAACCTATACTGACCTGAGAAAACTCTCGGCCGAGCAGATAGTATCGCTTGATTTCCCCGGGTACGCTGTCGGCGGACTGGCGGTGGGCGAGTCAAAAAAAGAGATGGAGGATATGCTTGGGTGTACGATTCAGTTTCTTCCCGAAGACAAACCCCGCTATTTGATGGGGGTGGGGTATCCCGAGGATATTCTAATGGCTGTATCGTACGGGGTTGATATGTTCGATTGTGTTTTGCCGACTCGCAATGCTCGCACCGGGATGGTGTTTACATCGAAAGGGCCGCTGGTTTTTCGTAATGCCGAATATGCTCATGATGACGGCCCACTTGATCCCGAATGCGACTGCCGGGTTTGCCGACGGTACAGCCGGGCCTACTTGAGGCATCTTTACAATCAGCATGAGATTACCGCGTTAGTACTGGCAACATATCACTCGACTTATTTCTTTCAGAATTTAATGCGGGGGATTCGTTCCTCAATTGAGATCGGCGAGTTTGATTTGTTCAAAAAGGAATTTCTTGCAGGGTACTTACAGGGGAATTAGATAACCTGTTTTCACCCAGAAAGTGGTGACTTTTGATTCTCTGAAGACCTCGGCGAATTTCCGGTCGGGCCTGGTGATTAAAAATGTAAAATCGGGCCGGGTTTCCTGAAAGCCGAATTCCAGTGAATATTTTTCCCGGTAGCGACCGCCGAGAATGAACCGATACCCCCAGCCGCCGCTCATATCAATACCGACCAGGTTTCCGCTTTCAAATAGTGAATCAACTTCAATATTATCGAAGTAAAACATATCAATCTGATCGGGACTGAATTTGCTGAAGCTTTTCACTACCCCGAGACCGAGATATATGAAGTATTCATTACGTCCCCGGTAGGCAAGTGCCTCAAAAGCGAGTTCGGTCGATTTCAGAGTACCGTTGGGGAACTCGCGGCCGATGATATCGGAAAACCCGTAATCGCCAGATAATCTGACTACCAGCGGATGGGTTATAAGATACTCGATTTTGCCCCCGGCTGTGAAACCCGGCTGGGTGACATTGCCTCCGGAGGTGGCCCCGATTGTGAAATGTAAATTGATATCATTCAAGGTGTCCTGCGGCACCGGGGTCTTGGATACCATCGGTGAAAGAAGAAACAAAACGGCAAACAATGTATTCATATCAATCATCCTCTCAGGCTATGGTATCGTATTGTTTTAAAATAACATATTATCCTGATTTACAAACGTAAAACCCTGGTCTTTTGTGGCATAAAACAAAATATTTCTGGCTTTTGGGAGGAATATATATAGTATGCTAATGACCGTATATTATGAAAGCAATACAGTACATAATTCTGGCCGCTGTCTTAGTAATCGGGTCGACAGTTGATGCCGATGACGACGACCTGCCCACTCTGGAATATTACATTACCCGGGTCGACTCGGTGCTGGCATTAAAATATCTTTTCAATGATATACCGGATTTCTCCGTGACTATCGAGTCGAACTATTATCGGACCAACTATCGCGCGGAAATAGATAAATCTGATACCGCCGCCTGGAGAGTTAGCTATACAGGCGGAAAAGCAGTTAATGTTACCATTATCGATTCAGTCGGAGAAATAAAGAATACTCTGCCCGATGATTTCGCTATCCAGCCACTCTGGAATGAATCTTATCATTATTATTTTTATCCCAATGATCCCGGCGTCGGCCGTCTGTCAATCGGGTTTGAATCTCCGGAACCTGCCCGGGGCGGTCTCATATCCGGTTTCTTTTCATTCGACCGCGACAGTTACTATCTTCAGACAGTAACCCTTTATTATGTCGAGGTTAACGATGCCGATCATCTGTCACGGGTGTATCATTTCACTGTCGTTGATTCCCTGCCAGTCCTCTCGGAACTTGAAATTCACCGGAAAAAGGGTATATTGACCGGGAGTAAGTATTACAGAGAGACCCTTCGTTTTTCCGATTATGATATTCGGTAGATATAATTCCTTGCTCTCGGCACCCGGTACTTCTATACTACTTTTCCAATGACTGAAAAGGCTGAAAAACTGAAGAAGAATATCGATAAACGTCGTCTGCCGATTCATGTGGCGATAATAATGGACGGCAACGGCCGCTGGGCCAAAAAGCGTGATCTTCCGCGAACCGCCGGTCACGAGGCGGGTGTCGATGCGGTCAGGGAAGTGGTTCGGGCCGCCTCTGAAATTGGCATAAAATATCTTACACTTTACACATTTTCGGTGGAGAATTGGAAACGTCCGCGTGAGGAAGTGGCCGCTCTGATGCGTCTTCTATCACATACAACTCGCCGTGAAATCGACGAACTGAACCGGAATAATGTAAAACTCATCACTACCGGGCGAATCGACGAGTTTTCCCTGTCACGGCGCAAAGCCCTGTCACTGGGCAGGGATAAAACAAAGAACAATACCGGCCTGGTTCTGAACCTGGCGTTGAATTACGGCGGCCGAACCGAAATTGTCGATGCTGTTCGCGCCATTGCCCTGGCGGTACACTCCGGCCATATTCGGCCGGGCGAAATCAATGAAGCTCTTTTTTCCGATTATCTTTACACGGTCGGCCTGCCTGATCCGGATCTGTTGATACGAACATCAGGCGAAATGCGTATATCAAATTTTCTTCTCTGGCAGACCAGTTATACGGAAATGTATGTTACCGATATTCTCTGGCCGGATTTCGGCCGTTCTGATCTTTTTAAGGCGATAATTGAATTCCAGAAACGGGAACGACGTTTCGGTAAAGTGAAATAATATGAGCAGAAATCTTGTATTAAGAATAATTGTGGCGGCGATATTCTGCCCGGCCATAATTTATATAGGTTACCTGGGCGGTTATGCTTTAAAGGGAATGCTGCTGTTATTCGCCATTATCGGTATGGGTGAGTATCTCTGGAATATCAAACTTAAGCCCTCTTCGCCGCTTTACTGGCTGGCCATTTTGTTTACGGTCGGTACTGCCGCGGCGACGATGGAAATCGGCTTCAGTGCCGGATTTATTCTTTTGAGTGGCTTTTTTGTCTGTGCCGGTATGTACCTGGCTGTAAAGAATGAATCTCCGGAAAAGCTCTTTAACGGGTGCGCTGTTTTATTCTGGGGAGTGGCCTATATCGGACTTTTGTATCCCTATGTTTATTATGTAAGGTCATTATCAATTGAATCCGGAGGACATTGGCTGTTGTTTTTATTCGGGACTCTCTGGCTTTCGGACACCCTGGCCATGGGGGTGGGCAAGAACCTGGGTAAGCATAAACTGGCGCCGACCGTTTCACCCAATAAAACGGTTGAGGGTTTTTTCGGTGGTATTTTCGGCGGCATTATTGTTGCGTTGATTATGAAATTATGGCTGTTGCCGGAAATTTCGCCGGTATTTTTGGTCATTGCCGGTTTGATAGTCTCAATTGTCGGTCAACTGGGAGACCTGGTTGAATCAATGTGGAAACGTTCGCACGGCGTTAAGGATTCATCGGCCATTATCCCCGGCCATGGCGGTGTTCTTGATCGTTTCGATTCATTGTTATTTGCCGCACCCGCGTTGTACTGGTTTTTGAAATATGTTGTTTATGGTTAGATGGTGGAAACGGTGAAGATACTCGATTTCTTCTTTGCCGCCCGCCCGATGCTGCACCTTCCGATCTGGTCAGTTTATTTAGTATCATTCCATGAGGCTTTTCCCGAAACGGCCGTTGCCGGTCAGCCCTTGCTGATACTTGCGGCGCTCAGCCTGGCGGGAGCCGGATCATATTACCTGAACCAGATTTTTGATTATCGATCTGATTTTATTAATCAGAAACTCGGTTTTCTCCAGAGGGGCTACATCCGCCGCCTGGATATGATAATCGCCTACCTGCTGTCTACGTCAACAGCCCTGGCAATCGGCTATTTTTCCGGCGATATGGCAGCCAGAGTGATAATCTTGCTCTGCCTCCTCGGTTTTTCTTACTCGGCGCCGCCATTGCGGCTGAAAGATCGTCCGGTCGGCGGCCTTCTGGCCAATGCAATCGGATTCGGGCTTTTGATCCCGATGGTGGTTCCGCTGGAGTTGCCGGAGTTTACATGGGAGAGGATGCTTGTCCCCGGTTATTTCTTTCTTACCGTTGCCGCCGTATATCTGTTGACCGTTATTCCTGATCGTGAGGGAGATATTCTCGACGGAAAAAATACACTGGCGGCAATTTTTGGTGACAGGGTTTTAATCGGCATTGCTCTTTTATTACTCGTCTTATCCTCAATTGATGCTTATCTGCTGGATCATATTATGCTTATGGGGATAAGTTTTGCTTCGATTGTACTCTTCCTGATTGCCTTTGTCATAAACCGTGAGCCGCTGATTCTTCTGGCCTGCAAACTGCCGATTTTTCTTCTTTCGCTTCTGGCCGGGTATTACTATCCGGCCTACCTCGGTTTTATTATTGTTTTATTGATTGTCACCCGACTATACTATAGAAGGAGATTTGGAATTATATATCCGAGGTTGAATTGATAAGGGCGATTGCCGTTTCTATTCTTGTTTTACTATTTCTGGCCGGTTGTCAGGTTAATCCCCGCTACCGTACCGGCGGCCCGACCGTTGCAGGCGAGGAACAAAAAGCCCTCGATAATGATGAACACACCCGCGACAGGAAATACGGCCAATCTGAAAAAACAAGCACGGCTGAACTGGAAAGACTGGGCCGGATAATTCAGTCATACCTGGGAATACCCTACGCCGGGTCATCGCCGTATGATAAAGGACTCGACTGCAGTCAGTTTACGCGACTTGTGTATGAAAAGTACAACCGTACCGCGCTTCCTCGGACCGCCCGGGATCAGTACAAAGCCGGGCGCAAGGTGGCGCCGGGGCGGCTTCAGTATGGCGACCTGCTGTTTTTCAAAACCAACGGCAACAGCATTTCGCATGTCGGCATTTATGTCGGGTATGGTGAGTTCACTCATGCCTCGTCGTCTGGTGGCGTTATAATTTCAAGTCTCAATGAGAAATACTGGAAAAAACGGTACGCCGGCGCCCGGCGAATACTCCCCTGAAAGAAACGGTTTCCAATCCGCCGGGTATCAATTATGATATCGCCATGAAAGATAAACTTAAACTCAAAATCAGTAATCTCCCGTCGGCGGCGGGAGTCTATCTTTTCAAAAATAAAAACGGCAGGATAATATATATCGGCAAAGCCAAAAATCTGAAAAACCGGGTGCGGACTTATTTTCAGTCGACCCGCCGTCATGACCCAAAGACGGCCCGGCTGGTGTCGCAGATAGATGATTTCGAATTGATGGTTACCGATACGGAGATTGAAGCGTTGATACTCGAGGCCAACCTGGTCAAGGAGCATAAACCGCGGTACAATGTCAATCTCAAGGATGACAAGCGCTTTCCATATATCAAGGTAACGGTTGCCGAGCCGTTTCCGCGTGTTCTCATTGTCAGGCGAATGGAAAAAGACGACGCCCGCTATTTCGGTCCGTACACCAACGCCACGGGAATGCGACGGACGGTGAATTTTCTCTGTCGTCTTTTTAAAATAAGAACATGCAATCTCACTATCCCGCATCCAAAGGGAAAGAAACAGAAAATCTGCCTGGATTATCATATCGGCCGGTGTGGCGGACCATGCGAGAATTTGCAGTCAAAAGAGGATTACCGGGAACAGGTGGATTCGGTTATACTGTTTCTTTGCGGTAAAGGGGAGACTCTTATAAAAAAGCTTCGGGAAAAAATGACACGGGCGTCGAAAAAGATGAAATTTGAAAAGGCGGCTGAACTTCGCGATCAGGTAGAAGCTCTGGAATCGGTCAGGCATAAACAGAAAGTAGATGTCGGCCGGGTGATTGACCGGGATATCGTGGCCTTTGCCCGGGAGGGGAGAGACACAGTGGCGGTGGTTCTGCAGATTCGCGAGGGGGTTCTTATCGGTCGGCAGGATTTTCAACTGGTGTCCGAAATGGAGGAAACCGACAGCGAAGTCCTCTCTGGTTTTGTCCGGCAGTACTACAACCATCAGCCCAATCTTCCCGAAGAAGTTTACGTCCCTCTGGATTTACCCGAACAGAAGCTGATTGCCCGCTGGCTTTCAGGAATACGTGGGCGAAAGGTCAGAATATTTACACCTCAAAAAGGGCAAAAATCAAAACTGGTCGATATGGCCGCTGCCAATGCCCGTCTGCTTCTGGATGAAATGCTAATCCAGAGAAAAATATATAAGGAGCGCGTTTCCGGTTCGGTGCAAGCCTTGAAAGATGATCTGCATCTGGCCGAGTCGCCGCGAACAATCGCCTGTGTTGATATTTCCAATACCGGTGAGACCGATGCCGTCGGGTCGCTGATCTATTTCGACAATGGGAAACCGGAAAAATCAGGATACCGGCATTTTAAAATAAAGCAGGTTACCGGGCAGGATGATTTTGCCATGATGCGCGAGGTGGTCGGACGATATTTCTTCCGGCTGAAAGAAGAGAACCGGAAAGCGCCTGATTTGCTGGTTGTTGACGGCGGCAAGGGGCAGCTTATGTCGGTAAAAAGGGAGTTGAATTCCCTCGGCTTTAAAGGTCAGGATATTATCGGTCTGGCCAAAAGGCTGGAAGAGATTTATATCCCCGGAAAAAAAGAACCGCTATCGATATCGAAAAGCTCTCCCGGTTTGAGGCTTATAAAGCAGGTACGCGACGAGGCCCACCGCTTTGCGGTCGAATATAATCGAAAGGTGCGATCCCGACGCACAATCCAGTCCTCACTGGATAAATTCGAAGGTGTCGGCCCTAG
>DAOWOO010000384.1 GCA_030642025.1 Candidatus Zixiibacteriota bacterium
GTAAACAGACCGACTATAAGATTTTTTATCGCACTGACCAATTTCATTACCAGTTAAACCACCCGGTGTACTTCATTATTGCAGCCAGAACAAGATTGGCGAACGATACGGGAAGCAGGAATTTCCACGAGAATTCCATGAGCTGGTCAACCCGTAATCGCGGAAAGGTCCAGCGGAACCACATCAGAACAAATACCAGGGCCAGCGTCTTTATCAAAAACCAGGCCCATGATGGTAAGAACGGTCCCTGCCAGCCGCCCAGAAAGAGAGTGGCACAGATAGCCGAGACAGTAAACATATTTATAAATTCAGCCAGAAAGAACATGGCGAATTTCATCCCGGAGTATTCGATATTGAAGCCGGCTACCAGTTCCTGTTCGGCTTCGGGAAGATCAAACGGCGTTCTATTGGTTTCGGCGGTGCCGGTAATCAGGTAAAGAATAAAGGCAATCGGGCCGAACGGAAGGCGGAAAATGTACCATTGATAAATCTTTTCCTGCGACTGCACAATGTCAACCATCGAGAGCGATCCGGCGAAAAGAACCACCGAGCAGATGGTCACCACCATCGGTATTTCATAGCTGATAATCTGGGCCGCCGAACGCATACCGCCCAGAAGAGCATACTTGTTGTTGGAGCCCCACCCGGCCATGAGAAGTGAAATAATCGTGAAACTGGTAATAGCCACAATATATAATATACCTATATTCAAATCAGAAACTATCAGGCCCCTTCCGAACGGCATAGTGACATATACCGCAAAAGAGGCGACAAAGCAAAAAACCGGTGCCCAGAAGAAAACCGGTCGGTCAACCGTATCAGGCCAGATATCCTCTTTTTGAAGCAGTTTTATTGCATCGGCGATTGTCTGACACCAGCCGTGCCAGCCGGTACGCATCGGGCCGAACCTTTGTTGTATATGCGCCGAAACTTTACGTTCCCACCAGACCAGAAACAGAGCGACCAAACAGAGAAATCCGAAAATTATCAAACTAGCTGTGGTCAGAGAAATTATATCTATCCAAACTTGCGGGAGACCAGTGGAAACCAGAAGCTCATACAGATATTGAAAAATCCCGGCGATTTCCATCAGCGGTCAACATCCGGCATGATTATATCCAGCGAAGCCATAATCGCCACCAAATCGGCAATCTTGTGCCCCCGGGTGATTTCCGGGAGAACCTGAAGCTGGTTAAATGATCCGCCGCGCATTTTAACCCGAAGCGGTTTTTTGGCTTTTTCCGTTGTCTGTAGATAAATCCCCATCTCGCCGCGCGAGTTTTCAATCCGGCTGTAAACCTCACCGGCCGGAGCCTTGAAATTCATGGTAACCTTGGAGCGAATCGGTCCCTCGGGAATATTATCAATCGCCTGCCTGACGATTTTGGCCGACTCACGCATCTCCTTGATCCGAATAATGTAACGGTCGTAGCAGTCCCCGTTTTCGCAGGTCGGTATATCGAAGTCAAACTTATCGTAGATGCTGTATGGGTCATCGCGGCGCAGGTCGAATTTCACACCCGATGCCCGCAGTGACGGCCCGGATACACCCCAGGCAATAGCCATCTCCGGAGACAGGATACCGATATCCTTGTTGCGCACAATGAAGATCGGATTTTCCGTCAGAACTTTTTCGTAATCATTTATCTTTTCATCAAGTATCCCAAGCAACTTCCTACATTTGGGGATAAATTCCTTTGGGATATCCTTCGAAACACCGCCGTGACGGATATAGTTGTAAGTTAATCTTTGTCCGCAGGTCATTTCGAACAGGTCGAGAATATCCTCGCGCTCGCGGAAACTATACAGGAAAGGAGTAATGGCGCCCAGGTCAAGAGCGGTAGTGCCATACCAGATCATATGCGAGGCGATCCGATTCAATTCCAGCATGATAACTCTCAGATACTCGGCCCGCTCGGGAACCTCAAGGCCGGAGATTTTTTCGACGGCCAGCGCAAAGGCTATGTTGCATGACATTGAGGTACAATATTCAAACCGATCAATAACAGGATAAATCTGTTCAAAGGTGCGGTTTTCGCAGATTTTTTCAAGGGCACGGTGCAAATACCCGACCACCGGAACCACATCCTTGATAACCTCACCCTCCATCTTCAGTATGAATCGGCAGACACCGTGGGTCGACGGATGGTGCGGCCCCACATTCAGGGTAAACTCTTCGGCATGGATTCCCTGCTCGCTCACTTTTCAGGCATCCTTATAAAATCGGGTGCATCCCAGTCCTTAAGCATCGGATTTCCCTGGTCCCAGTCATCGGGGAGCAGAAAACGGGTCAGATTGGGATGGTTTTTTACATTAATACCGTACAGCTCCCAGATCTCACGTTCATACCAGTTGGCCCCCGGCCAGATTTCGATTACAGAATCAATCTGCGGATTCTCCCGATCCGGGATAATTTTATAATCAAAGCGGATGCGGTTTTTCACCGAGGCCACCGAATAGACCACTTCAAACCGTTCGCCGGTATCGACCGCTGAAATCGAGCAAAGAAAATCA
>DAOWOO010000108.1 GCA_030642025.1 Candidatus Zixiibacteriota bacterium
AAAAAAGTTTTGGTAATTAGGCGCCCTGTGCAACTGACTATTTAGCAGGGGTAGCCTATCCGCTTGCGGTGGGTTTACTCCCGTCACGATTGTGGCACCGTAAATCAATAGTGTTTATCTTCGTCAGCTCTGAGAACCCGCCGATCACAACGTACGTAGAAAAATAGGCGGGATCACTTCTCTACGCTCAGTGTAGACACTTCGCTTCGCTTGGATCCCACCCTACTCGGAGAATCTCACACTCTCAGCATATACTCCAGCATCCGTAAAGTGCCGGGTTTGCCGTGTTCGCCGACCTCCATTTCGGGGCCGACGCATGACGGGCAACCCGAAACACAGGGGCAACCCCTGACCTGCTCCATGCAGGCGCGAAACAGATCGTGCGCAATGGTGAATATCTTCTGCGAATAACCGACGCCGTCGGGGATGTTTTCGTAGATATATATGGTTGGCAATTCCGAAAACGGGGCGCGAATTTGCGAGATCGACCGCAGGTCGCGCGGGTCGCACATCACCCAGAGCGGTGCGATTTTACCGAGGATGTTGGACAGCCCACGAAGCGCACCGCCGAATTTCTCACCATCAAGATCGAGCTTGAAGCGGATATCACCGGGGAAAGTGTACCAGAAGGCATTGGTATGCATTTCCAGCTCCGGCAGAAGAAGCTTGCCCGACCCGACATTCTCATGCGTGTGGAACTTTACTTTCTTGAACAGCACCGTCACCGAGGTCACCGTCACCTCGCCCCAGTGCATGGCGCAGTCGCCGAGATGTTTCTCATCCGATGTGCCCAGTACCTTCAAATCGGTTTTAGTTTCGGCGTCGGTGTAATAGTCAACAGCGGTTTCTTTGACATAGGCTTTTTTGCCCTCCCAGTCGAGTTCGGTAACCTGGTACTGGTTGGCATCGTGCAAGTATATCGCCTCGGGATGCAGAAATATCGGCGCCGAGTAATAGTCCACCTCGCCGATAACGCGGTTGTTGTCGGACTGATTGAGGATGACAAAATTATCAGGCGAGGCCGAGCGAAGCGACACCTGCTGAGCGGGGTAGATTTCCGACGACCAGTAGTACTTATTTTTCGCCTGGCGGAGTACATTTTGCGATTCGAGATAGTCGAGTATTTCGCCGGTACCGTCCTGCCGGAACTGTTCGCCGGTATGCAGGGGAAGCTCGAAGCTAGCGCATTTTAGATGATTGGTGCTTATGATAAGATTATCCGGATCGATAATTCCCATTTCGGGGGTTTTGTTGAGTAAGTACGACGGGTCTTTGGCCAGAAACTGGTTTATGGCCGAACTGTTGGCGACAAAGATTGTCGCCGATATGCCCGACCGTCGTCCGGCGCGCCCGGCCTGCTGCCAGACCGAGGATATCGAGCCGGGATAACCGCAGATGATCGATACATCGAGCGAGCCGATATCAATCCCCAATTCCAGGGCGTTGGTCGAAACCACCCCGGTTATATCACCGCGCCTGAGACCTCGTTCGATCTGGCGCCTCTGGTTGGGGAGATACCCGCCTCGATACCCAGCGACCTTTATATTTTTCCCGAACGGTTCCTTGAAGGCTTCACGAAGGTATGATAAAAGGATTTCCACTTGCAGCCGGTAATGGGCGAAGATGATTGTCTGCACGCGCTCACCGATAAATCGTTTGGCCAGCATCAATGATTCGTTCAGCGCCGATTTTCTTATTCCCAACTGAGGATTGATTACCGGCGGATTGTAAATAATAAAATGCTTTTCGCCGACAGGAGCGCCGTTATTGTCCACCAGGCTGACTTTTTTACCGGTGATTTTTTCGGCCAGTTCATCGGGGTTGGCGATTGTCGCCGAGCAGGTAATAAAGATCGGGTCGGAGCCGTAGAATTCGCAGATTCTTTTGAGACGGCGGATTACATTGGATAGATGCGAGCCGAAAATTCCGCGATAATGATGGATTTCGTCGATTACTATGTACTTAAGATTTTCAAACAGTTTGATCCACTTGGTGTGATGCGGCAATATTCCGGCATGAAGCATATCCGGGTTGGTGACCACGATATGCCCGGCCGAGCGGATAAGCCGCCTTGCTGTCTGAGGAGTGTCGCCGTCATAGGTGTAGGTCTTGATGTCAACATTGAGTTCGTTTATCAGCCCCATCAGTTCGGTCAGTTGATCCTGCGACAGGGCTTTGGTGGGGAAGAGGTACAGGGCGCGGGTCGATTTGTTTTTTATGATACTGTCGAGCACCGGAAGGTTATAGCAGAGGGTTTTACCCGAGGCGGTGGGAGTTACAATAACGGTATCTTTACCGTCGTGGATATTATCGACTGCCGCTCTCTGGTGCGAATACAGTTGATTGATACCGCGCCTTTTGAAAAGCTCGACCAGGCGTCGGTCTATATATTCCGGGAAATCGTCATAATCGCCCTCTTTAGGGAGTATTTTCCCCCAGTGCGCGATATTTTTCGAGATGGCCGGGTCGGTTTTGAATGATTCAAGTATCTGGACCAGGTTCATGGAACGATTACTTCTTTTTGACGAGTTGACGTTTGCAGATATCGCATAATTTCTCGGATTTGGAATCGATATCCATCATGTTGGTACTGTAATAATGCACACAAATTGGATTTCGGCATCCGGCAATATTATTGAGATAAGCGATCTGCTGTATCGCCTGCTTGTAGAGCCGCGAGTATATTTTGGTGTCATCCTCGGGCAGGCCGTAAAACTCCTGCCGGATTCTGTATAACGATACAATCGCCGTTCCGGCCACCGAATCACTGTGCGCCAGGATATAAGCTTCATCGGGAAGATAAATATCCTCCTCGCAGATAGCGAGAATTTTTTCCTTATGGTTGGCTTTGATTCGTTCGAGCTTGGAGAGGATTATTGTCGCATAATGCTGATTGCGGATGACATTGTATGCCTCCTCGGGGACTTTCAGTCCTTTGAGAATATCCACCGAACGATTGAAAACCGGTCCGATATTGGTAGCCAGCTTATTGACCATCATGAAATCGACCTCACCCAGAGGGACGACCACGATTTTCGGTTTAATAAACGCCATAATTAATCAGCCGTAAAAAACCTTTTCTTTGATCCGTACGGCGAGATCCTGACCTCCATTTTGGCGGCGCATTTCGGGCACCAGCCGACAAAGGCGGTTTTAGACTTGTTAAGATAAATTCTGGAATAGACCCGGCAACACTTAAAAATAACCCCGATATGAGGTTTGCCGGATTTTTCAGCTTCTCCGCTTTTCTTTAATGTCGTCATAGTAAATTAATCACCCTGTCAATTTCCTGCGGAATTCCTTCATTATCGCCACCGATGATGACGAACCGATTCGGTCGGCCCCGGCATTAATCAACGCCTCGGTGTCGGCCAGCGTTTTTATGCCGCCGGATGCTTTTATTTTGATTTGTCCATCGGCTGCTTTGACCAGCCTTTCGACTGTATCAACCGTTGCCCCGCCGAAAAAGCCGGTAGCGGTCTTAACATATTCTGCCCCGGCGTTGATAATTACCTTAACCGCCTCTATTTGTGTTTCGGGGCTGATTTTTGGCGCTTCAATGATTACCTTGAGCAGAGTCTCTTCAGGCAGATTTTTTCTGACATCGGCGATCTCTTCTTCGACCTTTTTATATTCGCCGGATACCAGAAGCCCGACATTGGCCACCATGTCGATTTCGTCGGCGCCGTCTTTGACGCCCTGCATCGCCTCGGCGATCTTGATGGCGGTGGTATTGGCCGAGAGAGGGAAACCGGCTACGCCGATTATTTTAACATCGGTTCCGTTCAACTCCTGCCGGGCATAAGGCACCCAGTACGGATTAATGGCGATCCCATAGAAATTATTTTCAACCGCCTCATGGCAGCATTTTATTATCCCGTCAAGATCAGTTTCGGAATAAAGCAGGGCATGATCAAAATACCTGTTAAGATCGGCAAGTCCGCGGTTGTTCATTATTTTCATTCCTTTTAAATCATCCATCGTAATTCAAAACCCTTTTATGGCACGGCTTCATTATAAGACTATCCAATGGTGCGGACAATCTCTTTTAAGAAACTTACGGCCTTAAAATCATATTGCAGTTTGAAGATATCTGAAATTGTCTGGGCAATATCGGCAAAGGTCGGCCGCGTTCCAAGATCAATGCCTTTTACCATACGAGGATTGAAGGTCAGAAGCGGCACATATTCACGGGTATGATCGGTGGAATCTTTTAATGTCGGATCACAGCCATGATCGGCGGTGATAATCAGGAGATCGTCGGCGGTCATCCGCCCGGTCAGATCCGGAAGTTGCCGGTCGAATTGCTCCAGGCCCCGCCCGAATGCTTCGGTGTCGTTGCGGTGTCCCCAGAGCATATCGAAATCGACCAGGTTGGCAAAAAGCACACCGGATGGAATATGTTTCATTTCATCCATTAGCTTTTGCATCACCTCGGCGTTGTTTTTGGCCTTTACCGCCAGGGAGAAACCGCGACGGGCATACAGGTCATATATTTTTCCGATACTGACAGTCGGGATGCTTTTTTTAAGCATAATATCGAGAAATGTATCCGCCGGCGGTTCCAGTGAAAAATCCCTGCGGTTAGTGGTCCTGGTGAAATTTCCCGGTTGGCCGACAAACGGCCGGGCGATAACTCGACCCACAGTATGTTTACCGGTAAGCATTTTTCGGGCAAGGCGGCATATTTCATACAACCGTTCAATCGGGATAACATCTTCATGCGCCGCCAGTTGGAAAACCGAATCGGCCGAGGTGTACAGGATTATTTCACCGGTTTTTATATGTCTTTGGCCAAGCTCTTTGATTATTTCGGTTCCGCTGGCCGGAGTATTCCCGATTGTTTTAATACCGACTTTTCTTTCAAACTCCGAAACAAGGTCATCGGGGAAACCTTTCGGGTAAACCGGGAATGGCTTCTCCAAAACAATTCCGCCGATTTCCCAGTGGCCCGAGGTTGAGTCCTTGCCTGGCGATTTTTCGGCCATCCTGCCGAAACAGGCTAACGGTTTATTTGCCGGGGGAATGCCTTCGATATTTACAATGTTTCCCAGTCCCATTCTCTGGCAGTTGGGCATATCAAGTCCGTCCAACTCTCGCGCTATATTGGGAATTGTAGCCGCCCCCCGGTCGCCGTAATCGGCGGCATCGGGAAGCTCGCCGACCCCGCAGGCATCGAGGATTATGATTATCACTCTTTTTATCATGGGGATAATTTATCCAATATGGCGCGGCAATTCAATGAGATTCTTTCGGAATATTTATATGCGATTTCTAAAAAAGATTTTCCGAAGCAATTCAAGCGCTGGGGCAGATGAAGATCCCCCAGGGCAGACCGCTCGTATTTCGGAATTTGTTTCTGAGAAGGGTTACAATACAGCGCCGACCAGTGAGTATGAGTAGCTTCCCTTTTCCAGAACCACGAAAGTTGTTTGATCTTCGCCGGTTATTCTGGCTCCTTCGGTACGAGTATCGAAAGTCTCATCATAACGGACAATAAAGCCATCTTCGAAGGCAAAACAGGTGACCCCTTCGACCTTCTTGGTGGACAGGCCGACAATTTTCATATTTTGATCAGGGTAATCCTTTTCAAAGGGGAGAATGACGGTTCCTTTTGATTCTATAACAGCGCAATTGTACCCCTGAACTCTCACGATGGAACGAATCCGGTAAGTGGTCAGGGCATCGGTAATACGCC
>DAOWOO010000126.1 GCA_030642025.1 Candidatus Zixiibacteriota bacterium
GACCGCCTGGATATTCCACGCCGGATGATGTCGCACGGCGCCTATATGAGTGCGGCTGACTACCTCGAACCGATATATTTAGAGGACCCTTCCAGTCGGCGGGTGATCGATCTTTTAATGACGTGCTACCTGGAACTCAAGGCATATCCCCGTGCGGAAGCGATGCTCCGGAGGTACCTTGAGTCCAACCCCGGGGAATTCCGGTACCGGATGCGCCTGTTCGGAATTGCTCTGAAAAGCGGTAATGATTCACTGGTGGATGTTACTATCAATGAGGTCCGGCGGAGTTTTCCCGATAACCCGGATGCCTTCCGTCCTCTGATACTGCTTTTAAAGCAGCATCGCCATGCCGACAGGGCTATGGATTTAATCATGCAGTGCCGCGCTGATTTCAACAATGATAAACTGTTTATTCTCGATGCCGCCTCGGTCTATGAAATGCGGCAGGAGTATAAAAAGGCGGTCGTCGAATATATTCGCCTGGCCGATGCCGACAGTACTCGTCTTACGGCGGCCGAGCGCAATATGGCGTCGCTGATTCGTTTCCCCGGTGCGGCGGCTGACGTTGTCGAGGCGCTGGAGGCGGCGCTTGACAGTATGCCGGAAAACAGTTTTGCGCTGAAGATGATACTTGAAGCATACTCCGGAAATAATCAGTACGAAAAGGCATTTGATATAGCCATTCGGCTGGATTCGCTGACCGGCGGCAGCGGACAGGAACTTTTCAGTTACATGTTGCGCTGCCATGAACGTAAACTCCACCGCCAGGTGGCTGAAATTGCCGAGTACCTCGACCGTATGTATGTCGATGCCAAGGCGGCTATGCACTATCGGTTTCTTTATGCCGAAGCATTGGTCGGGCTGGGACATTATGACAGCGCTCTTACTCAATATGCCGACCTGTCCGAATCCGATATGAGTCCGCGCAATAAGGTCGAAGCGCTCTTTGAAATCGGCAATGTTTACCGCTACCATCTGTTCGAATATGATTCGGCGGCGTACTATTATCATCAGGCGGCGGGAAAATACCGGGGCGCACTCAGTATTCTGGCCTTATACGAACTGGCCGAACTGAACCTGGTCAGGGGAAATCTTCAGGCGGCCGGGGAAGCTTTTAGATCATTAAAAACCAAGCGCCTGTCTGATCTGCAGGATGAAAAAGTTGACTATAAAATGGCGAGGATTGCGTTTTTCAAGCAGGATTACCCCAAGGCGGAACTTCTATTTCGCAAGCATATTGAAGCGCACCCACGGGGGTTTTATGTCAACGACGCTTTAATGCACAGCCTGATAATCGGTGAGAATGTGATTAATGCACCGGACGCCCTGAAGGCATACGCCGAAATGGAATATTTCAAAGTGAAACTAATGCCGGATTCGGTGGAAAACAGGCTGAAACTTATACGAGATATGCCGTACTCCGCTCTGACCGGCCTGGCCGGATTGAAGCTGGCTGAGTTTTATTCGGAGATTTCCGATACGGCATCGGCCTTTGAAGTCATCGCCGATATGGAGGAGCGCTTGCTGGATGATTATTACTATCCCTATTGCTTGAAATTGAAGGGAGATATATATTATTCATTCGAAATATTCGATCATGCGGCCGAGATTTATCGGATAATTCTTGAAACTTATGATATTTATCCGTTTATTGGCGAGGTTCGCGACCGGTTGCAGATTCTTGAAAAACGCCGTCTTCCCGGATAAAATCAATATTCGGTCAGGCGTTTTTCCTCGTCGGCCTTCAGGGATTCCACCTGGCTTTCAAGATTATGAACCTTCTGCTCAAACTTTTCCTTTGTTTTCAGCTTTATTTTGGATGTGGTTCTGATTAGAAGGGCCAGAGAAATAAGCATGAACAAAACGGAATTAATCTGTCGGAAGATATTGCCGTAGTTGAATATGGTATCCATGAAGGCGGCGATGCCGAGAAAAAACAATATAGCGCACCAGGTAAACATAAAGACCTCACTTTTTTTCAGCCTCCGCCCTGTGACGGAGTATAAATTTAGGTTGTCGAATAAGCTTTTGTGCTTATATTTGACCGATGTTATCCCGTGAGATAAACCGCTAATTTAGATTATCGGTCGGTAGAATTTTGACTTTAGGAGGTCGGCTTGGAGATGCAAATAGATAACCGTGTGAAAACCTTCGATAAGACTAACGCCGTTATCGGCATATTCATTTTCCTGTTCACATTCATAGTCTACCGCATGACCGTTGCGCCTACCCTTTCTTTCTGGGATTGCGGAGAATTTATAGCCTGTTCGTATATTCTCGGAGTACCCCATCCGCCGGGAACGCCGCTGTTTATCCTTATCGGGCGGGTCTTCTCAATCCTGCCGATTGCCGGTGATATATGCCTTCGCGTAAACCTGATATCGGTCATATCATCAGCCGCAACGGCCCTGTTCGGATACCTGGCCGTGGTCAGGATTATTGCCTTCTGGTATCGTGACAGTGATTTTTCCGGCTGGAAAAGAATTATCGCCTATATCGGCGGAATCAGCGGATCGCTTTTTATGGCCTTTTCGAATACCAACTGGGGCAACTCGGTTGAAGCTGAAGTCTATGGTCTTTCTATGTGCCTGATGACGGCTATTATCTGGTTGTCACTGAAATATTTCGTCAGCCGGGAACGCTCACATCAGAAACGGATAATTATTACGGTCAGTTACGTGGCCATGCTGGGTGTGGGAATTCACCTTACAACTTTCCTGGTCATGCCGATTGCGGCCATTTATTTCATCCTGAAAAAAGACGCGCCACGCAAAGCCTGGGTTGCTATCTGCAGTTTCTTTGCGCTGGAGCTTTTATTTATCCTGCTTTTGTCTGATGGACGAGGAGGATATAACGCCTTTATCGCTGTCACGCTGGTGATGCTGGCGATACTGGCATTTTTGGTATATAAGTACATCAACTGGCCGATACTGATCGCCATCGGGGCTTTTTCCATGATTATGATCGGTTTCTGGCCATTTATCTACGGAATGGTCGGCGGGGCCGTTTTATTGATTATCTGCGGCCTGGTTAGAAAAGATTCCGACTGGAGAACCGGGCTGTTGATATTGATGATCGCCATTATCGGGTTTTCGGTGCATGCCTTTATTCCGATACGATCATCGCTGAATCCGAGGATTGACGAAAACCGCACCTCGCGGAGTTTCAGTACCTTTGTCAATTTCCTCGACCGTAAGCAGTATATCAAAGTTTCAATGGTGGAGCGGATGTTCCAGCGCCGGGCCGAATTAAAAAACCAATTTGGGCGTCACCCGCATATGGGGTTCTGGAGTTATTTTGAAAAGGAATACGGTTTTACCAGGTTCTTCGGGGTGATATTTATACTTGGGCTCTTTGGGATTTATTTTGCCGTTATGCGAAAAGTAGAAATCGGTCTGCCGTTTCTGACATTACTTCTTTTAGCCTCGGTGGGGCTTATCTTGTACATGAATTTCGCCGACGGCATTCAATACAATGCCCGCACCGGCGATGCCTATCTTGAAGTCCGCGACCGGAATTACTTTTTCACGCCCGCCTTTATGTATTTCGGACTGGCTATCGGTCTGGGCGTGGCGGCCGTAATGGAAACAATCAGGGAGAGTATGTCACGCGGCTCAATGGTCAGGTATAAGAGACCGGCTATGGTTATATCTTCGCTTCTGGTGCTCCTGCCCGGTTTTGCGCTGGCCGATAACTATTTTGAAAACAATCATTCCAATAACTATTTTCCGTATATCTACTCATATAATGTTCTTAATAACTGCGGCGATGATGCTATTCTGTTCACATCGGGCGATAACGACACTTTTCCGCTCTGGTGTGTGCAGGAGGTATACGAAATGCGCAAGGATGTCCGGGTGGTGAACCTGTCGCTGTTCAATACCGACTGGTATGTTTACCAGATGAAGCATTTTTACGATGTCCCGATAACGCTGACCGATAACCAGATTCTCTGGCATCCTTTTGAATTTCAGGGGCAGGAAATGCAGCGTCCGAAAGAGTGGTTCTATGACCGCGCCCGTAAACGCCGAACATACCTGATGCCGTCACCGTATGAAGGCAGAATTGTCAAGCTGCAGGATATGATGGTCGATGAGGTCGTCCTCAACAATAAATTCAAGGTGCCGGTCTGCTTTACCTCGGAGCCGTATGCCGAGTCGCCGCTGAATCTTCGGGATATGGCCGTATCAATCGGGACGGTTTACAAACTGGAAAGGGAAGCGCCGAAAAGGCGGATTAATGCCGAGGAAGGCTACCGGATGTTCACCGAGGTTTTCAAATGGGACGGGCTGAATGATCTGGAAATACCAAGAAATGAGAACACCACCGGGGTAATGATGACCTTCGGCTTCAATGCCCTGCGTATCGCCGAGGAATTCCGGCGTACTGACCGGATGGATAGGGCCAGGGAAATGCTGACCTTTATAATCGACAAGTATCCGGAGTTTTTCCAGTCGTATATGACTTTGGCCGGATATTATGATATGGATGGCGATACCGCCGCCGCCGACAGCGTCCTGATGCAGTTGGAAGGCGTTATGACAACTCTGCATGAAAATAATCCCGGCAATATCTTTTATATTCAGGATCTGGGTCTGGTCAAACATTACCTGGGGAGATCCGAGGAAGGACTGGCGTATCTCTGGAAAGCGTTTGAAATGAACTCCAGCAATGGCTACGGCTACCAGAAACTGATGCGGGTTCTCTATGATCTTCAGCGATCGTCTGAGATGGTAAGAGCCACCAAGATGCACGCCAATTACAAGAGAAATCTACAGGATCCGATGGTAAAACAATTACTTGGCGCCGCCCAGGCAACCCCGCCGCCGCAACTTAGCCCATGATCCTGTCACGGCGGCGGCCCGGTTATGATATGAAAATATAGCTGTTATTCCGGCGGTACTTCCCCTGCGAGCGGTTCATCATCTTTTCCTCGATGAACAACCTTCGGATTGCGCAGTAGTCATCATAGAACGATAAAATTATCCTTTTAAGTCGTTATAGGTATTATACGGCATTATACGATATAAATCAATATTTTGTTGGTAGTCTCCCACTTTAATGATTTAACTTGACAAATACTATACTACAAAGTATTGAGTTAGCTGTGTGATTGTGGAACAGTGGGCAAAAGATCGCGTTAAGCTATTGACCGATTATAGCTTTGTTATTATATTGGTATTAGGCTGGTGGACAAGAATTTAAAATTAAACTTAACCTTAGAAGAGTTTAATATGGCTACTGAAGAAAATAATAAATCCTCTTCCGATAATGGCAAA